>CALBDW010000091.1 GCA_937927435.1 uncultured Bdellovibrionales bacterium | reverse complement strand
GTGCTTGTCTTACAAAAGAATTTTGAAACGATGTCCAGTTAAGTGAGAAGAGCCAGAAGAGCCGTGAGAAGAGCCCAAAAACCCAGGAGGTGGGTTCTGAAATGGTGCCCGAGGCCGGACTTGAACCGGCACGACCCGGTGAGGGGTCCCAGGATTTTCTTACCACTTCGATTTTCATCGCCGCTCGCGCCCTTTTATTCCGGCGCGGCGTTCGTGGTCTGGACTATATCTTCACCTTGCTCGATCACGAGTTTAGGTGCGCGGGTATCTAGTCTCTACGGCGCTCGCCTTTAGAAGTTCGTAACCTCTTTCAGGCGTTCCCACGGTGTTGGCAGCTCACAAGCTTTGCGGGAAGCTTGCGAGTGGAGCGTTCACCGTTATCCCCGCGTCCACTTGAAAGGTTTCCCCCTCAAGGCTCCAATTGAAGTCCTGTGCGTCTACCAATTCCGCCACTCGGGCTATTGCTGAAAAGAATAACCATGCCGGAGCCACAAATGTCCAATACTTAGTTTTGACTGCCCACGACGTGATTTTCTTGCTACCGTTGATAAAGCCCATGGTTGACACGAGTTTACTCTCCGGCGCAAAGCCCCGGCCATCACTCCGCCTTTTTCTCGAAGCGATCCGACTTGTCCTACCGACTTCGGCTCATATTTGGCGGGAGGCGTGGTTTATCCTCGTCGGCCTTCACGTGCTTCAAGCCTTGGCCACTCAGTTCTTTGCCTACGCAACGGATCAAATCTACGCCTTCGGTCGCGAAGACATTCTGCTGATCGCGCTCTTTGCCGCGTTCGAACTCTTTTTAACATTCTTGTGGTCCGCTCTTTGGACCCTAGTCATTTGCTCTGCGATCCTGACGCCCCACGAGTGGGAGTCCGCGCCCCTCCGCTCCCGCTTCAACCAATTGATGGTTGAACAAGTGCGAAGCCTCGCCGCGGTGATCTGGCGACTCCCGCTTTTGATCGTTCCCGCGCTTGTCGAATATGTTCGCCTCGCCTTTGTGCCCTTCGTGGTCACTCTCGACCGCGCCTATTTAAGAGGCGATGCTGACGCTTTGCAGGCAAGCCGGGAGCTGAGCCGAGGTCACTTCTGGCTCCTTACGATGACCCTCGTAGTCTCCGCCATCCTCGTCTGGATGGCCGAAGACCTGGCGCTGGCGGGTGGCAGCCATAGTTTTATCGCCAACCCCTTCGGTGTGAGTCTCGGATGGATATTGACGCTCTTCATCAATCTCGTCTGTACGGCCTTCCTGCTGGAGTTATTTAGGGGACTTTTTCGAAACGTGCCAAAAATCGAGCCCTCGACCCCCGACCAGACCACTCATCAAATGTCACGATGACAAATGGCGCATTTCCCAAAACCGTTGACGCCCTTTTGGGGGGTGCTTAGCCTGGAATGGGTGGCGCGCGAGCTGCGATAAGAAGACTTTTTCAGTCGCACTTTCGGCTTGAACGAGTCTCTCATAAGAAATCTCCAAAGACTTCCTAGGATGAGTTTTCTGTAAAGAGCTCTCGATTCGAATCGAGAACTCGCGCTTCACCACCGGCGTTCACAGAATGGGATGCCTGAGCGCGGGGGAACTTGGACTCAGGATGAGTTCCAAGCCCTGATTTTCAACTTCTTGGGATTCCATGAAAAAAGACGAAAGAGCGATCGGGTTGTTTGATTCCGGAATCGGAGGACTCACGGTCTTAAAGCACCTGATCGGCGCTTTTCCGAACGAGTCATTCGTTTATCTCGGCGACACAGCCCGCCTTCCCTACGGAACCAAAAGCGCCGAAACAATCGAACGTTACCTCGTTCAAAACGTCCGATACCTTCTCTCCCGCGACGTGAAAGCGATCGTTGTCGCTTGCAACTCGGCTTCAACGATTTTGCTCAAAAAGGAATTGGACTTCGGACTTCCCATTTACAACGTGATTGAACCCGGAGCCCAAGCGGCGCTGCAGGCTTCGTTCAACCGCCGCATCGGTGTTTTAGGAACGCGCGCAACCGTACAGGCCGAAGCTTACGTGAACGCGCTCAAGAAAATCGCCCCGGACGTTTTCGTCGTTCAACAAGCTTGCTCGCTTCTTGTCCCGCTCGTGGAGGAAGGCTGGGAAGACGATCCTCTTACGAATCTCGTCATCCACCGGTACGTGCACCCTGTTTTGGAACACGGAATCGACACCCTGATTCTCGGATGCACGCACTACCCTGTCTTGTTCAACGGCCTACGGCGCGTGGTGGGACCGCATATCAATTTAATCGATAGCCCTGTCGCCGTGGCGGCGCGCCTCGCGATGGACTTTGAAAGCGGCGTTCTAGGAGTTTCGAGCGCACGCAAACCTCTCCAGCTTCTGATCACGGATGCATCGCCAAGCTTCGCGGAAGTGGCCGCCCGCCTCATGCGGCCCTACGAAATCCCCGCCCTTGAGCGCGTCGACATCAGCTCTTTTTCTTGACGGAAACAAGGCTGATTGGTCTCATGCCCCCATGCAAAAGAACGTTTTCGGACTCACAGCATCAGGGCTTCCGATTCCAGCGTACCGCTTCGGCGATTCAGGAGCACGCGTTCTCATTCTAGGCGGCGTCCACGGCGACGAAATCGAAGGCGTTTGGGGAACTTTCGGTCTTTTAAAAGCGTTTTCGGATAATTTCCCCTATCGCCTGCAGGTCACGCTGGTCCCGATGTTCAATCTCGACGGGGTACTCGCGCGCGAACGCCGCAACTCGCGCGGCGTGGACTTAAACCGCAACCTACCGACCCGCGATTGGACCGACAAAGTCGAGAGTCCGCGCTATGCGCCCGGCCCGCATGCAGCGAGCGAGCCCGAATCAAAGGCCCTGGTTGATTTTCTGGAGAGAGAGCGCCCCCACTTTATCTTAAGTCTTCACTCGTGGAAACCTCTTCTCAACATCAACGGCGATTGCCGGGCGGAAGCATCCGAGATCGCGAAGCATACGGGCTATGCGATTGAAGAAAGCATTGGTTACCCGACGCCGGGATGTCTCGGCACCTACGCAGGCCTTGAACGTGGAATGCCGACACTCACGTACGAAATCGAGCGGGGCCTACCGCAAGAAAGGGTGCTTTCGGTTCATGTCCCCGCAATTCTCAAAGCTTTGAAGATCAGTGAACAACGAGTCTAACGGGAAACGACGATGATGACACAAGTTGAACGCCAACTGATCGAAGACGCATTTGACGGAAAACCTGGAGCTCTTCCTCACACGCACACGGACGTCCGCGCCGCGATCGAAAAAGCGATCGACGGTCTGGATCGCGGCGAACTTCGCGTGGTGGAAAAGATCGAGCGCGACGGCCAAGCCACCGAATTCGTTCATCACGAATGGCTCAAAAAAGCGATCCTTCTCTACTTCCGCATTCGCGACATGCGCGTGATTGAAGGGGGAGAGTTCGCCTACGTCGACAAGATTCCGGTCAAACGTTGGACGGGCCAAGAAGGTGTGCGCGTCGTCCCGCAAGCGATCGTACGCAAAGGCGCCTTCGTTTCGCCGGGTGCCATCCTGATGCCCTCTTACGTGAATATCGGCGCTTTCGTGGGTTCAGGCACGATGGTCGATACGTGGGCCACCGTCGGAAGCTGTGCTTACATCGGTGCCAATGTCCACCTCTCGGGCGGAGTGGGCATCGGAGGCGTGCTCGAGCCCGTTCAAGCCAAGCCCGTCATTATTGAAGACCATGCCTTCATCGGTTCGCGCGCCATCATCGTCGAAGGCGTGCATGTGGAAGAAGGCGCCGTGATTGGAGCCGGTGTGACGCTCACCGCTTCGACGAAAATCATCGATGTCACGAAACCCGAACCCATTACGTACCGCGGACGCGTTCCGCGCAACTCGGTCGTGATTCCTGGCACGGCGACAAAAGAGTTTCCGGCCGGAACCTACGGTACGCCATGCGCCCTCATCATCGGGCAACGCAAGGAAAGCACGAACCAGAAAACTTCGCTCACAGACGCCCTGCGCGAGTTCGACGTTCCGACCTGAACCCCCTTTAAAAGCCTGGCGCTCGCGGGATGTTTAGCTTTTATAGAACTCACGCGCCGGCAGCCGGGCTTAATTTGTCTTTGCCCATAAGTTCGTCTTTAACGGTGTCCATGCACCGCTGGGAAGACGAATTTCACGAGGTCCTCACCGAGCATTTTCGCCGTTTGAAGGATCAAGATCCAAAGTTTTCGTTGCGCGCTCTCGCCAAACGAGCCCGTATTTCGCCGAGCGCGATGTCGCAGCTTTTGCGAAAGAACAACGGCTGGCAGCTGAGCGTGGAGCGCGCCATTGATGTGCTCTCGAGCCTCGAAGTCGACGAGCGGAAAAAAAACCGTTTGATCGCTCTCATGGGCCAGCACGTTCCGGTCCGGCGGTCGACCTTGAATACAACAGACTACGAGGAGCTTGGAGACTGGATCTATCTTCCGATTCTCCATTCTTTCGATCTGACGCCCTCTCCTTCGTGCGCAACGATCGCGCGCAAACTCGGCTTGGACATCTCCAAAGTCCAATCGGCCGTAAATGAGTTGGCTGACCGCGGTTACCTTAAAAAACTTGAGGACGGGCATTACGTGCGCGAAGCCCCTGACAAAAAACAGAGCGATCGCGCATGGCTCAAAACTTCGCCCGAACGGCAAAAAACGAATTTCGAAATCGCCGCGAGATCGGGCTCACGACAAAACCAGGTGTTTCTTACCGCGACCTTCGCGGGGAATCGGACACAAATCGAACTTCTGAAGAACGAAATCGAGAAGCTCTTTGATTTCGCGGCCGCGGTCGTCGAAAACACCGATCCGCGCGATGAAATCTTTGAGCTTTCCGTTCAACTTTTTCCCCTCGACTTCCAGAAAGAAGATTGAGATTCGCTCAGCGAATGCGGCGTACCTCTGAGAGCCTCGACCGGAAGCTCCGCGGTCGCCGTTCGGGCCGGCAAATAAGCGCTCAAATAGCTGATCACGCCTGCGACAACCAGGATGCCGATGATAAAACGCGGATCGACTGAGGCCGGAATGGTCGTGTCGTAATAAATATTAGGAAGAATCGAAAGCGGATAGGTCGCAAGAACGAAGCAAACGACAAGGCCGAAAAACAGGCCGCCCAAGATGCCGATGGACGACAAAATGATACCGACGCGCACGAAGAGCGCGCGGGTCGCGCGTGGCGAAAGCCCGATCGCCATAAGCAGACCGATGTCTTTCCTCTTCTGCATCAGAAGCAGAATCAAAACCGTTATGATCGAGAAACTCGCAATCAATGCCGCAAGCCCCAAAAGCACGCTCATCGCTATCTTTTCGAGCTTGAGCGCGTAAAAGAGCGCGGAGTTACGGTCGACCCAGGTCTCCGCCTGAAGCCCTTTCGCGACCAGCTCTTTCTTAAGCTCGTCGGCTTTCAAGGGGTCAGGAATACGAATTTCAAATCCGATCTCGCGACTGGGCGAGCGGCGGAAGGCTCCTAAGCTTTGCCCCCGCGCGAAGAAAATCATGTTCGCGTCAATATCTTCGAGATTCGTGCGCAGAAAGCCTTTCACACTCACTCTCTCAAACGGCGGCGCTTCGCCAACCGGGAGAAGAAGCGCTTCGGGCGCGATGAGCACGATTTTATCCCCTTCAAAGATCCCAAGAACCCGGGCAAGATCGATACCGACCAAAACTTCGCCGGACCCGAGCCGCAAACTTTCAGCCTGAAGCTCAGGAGTTTCGAACGCATTTTCATCGGGAATCCGCCCCGATCTCGCGATGTCGTGGGATTCACGAATGATTTGCGCCAGCGAGTCCGCTTCCATTCCTTTCGCGAGCGCGCCTTGGAAAAGGCCATCAACCGTGCGGACAATGACCTCCTGATTCTCGAAAATCTCGGCCCGAACGCCAGGCCGGGAACGTAACTCCTGGTAAAGCGGATGAGCGAGAATCTCGTCTGTATTTTTAGCACCCGGTATTTTCACGACTAAATGCGGCTCGATCGCGAGAAGACGCTTGCGGATCTGCTCATTGAATCCATTCATCACGCTCGTCACCACGACGAGCGCGGCGACACCCAGCGCTACTCCGCTGATACAAAGCCAGGCGACGGTACGAACGAGCGCCCCCGCACGTCGACTTAGCAAATAGTGCCGGAAGATATCCCAAGCGAAAGAAAACATCGGCATCCAGGCCACACTACCGTGCCTGGCGCAGAGGGGCAAGAGAGCGTCTTATCCCAAAACCCAGTTTTTCAATCTCTTCCAAAAAGTCGGCCGACGGTTCGAATGGATTTCGTCGACTTTGGGCGCCCATACTTTGAGCGCCCGGTCGCGGGCTTTCTTGTGCAGTCTAGGCGACTCGCGAAGATTGTAAATCAGAGCCCGCCGTTCGGATTCTCTAAGCTCCGCCATGCACGAAAGAAGATGAATCGCCTGCTGCACGACCCCGCGCTGCGCGATCCGGTCGAAGCGGATCCGTTCAGTGACCTCCATTCCGCCCGGAGTCGAGGCGCCGAACGCGAGCTCTTCTTCAACGATGACCCCCGTGCGAGTCCCATAGATCGGGCTCCATTCAACGACCTGGCCATAGAAGCAGAGTTGATGCTTGAGGATGCGATTTTCTTCATCCATCCAAACGACGAGATCAGCCTCCCCGTTGCGGCTCCGATACCAGTGACTGGTGAACTCGGTGACCTCGCCGGGAATGACATCGACAGCGAGACGCTGGAACGATGCCCCGAGGGCGTCGATATCAAAAAGCACGGCCTGTTCCGTCATCTGCGAATTCGTGCGATGCAGCTGTGACATACCCCTCACTCTTTATCTGCAGCCGGAATTCGTGTCCGCTCGCGTTCCGCTTCCTCCTCACGAACCTCGCGAGCACTCGATCGAAGCAAGAACGACTTTTGTAACGCCTTCAACGTCACGACGGTTTCATCCAAGGCTTCCATGGCGCGCCGAGTGGTTTTGGGCAGATCGGGCCCCAACTCTTCGAGCATCGCCTTCAACGCCGGCAGTGTGCTTTGAATTTCATCCGTCAACACAGCGAGATTCGCTGCAATCTTCGTCAGATCACCCGCAACCTTGCCGCCGTCGGCCGCCAAATGAGGCACGATTTTGTTGATTTCCGGAAGCATCCGGTTCAGTTCGTGAGTCGTCACTTGGAGGTTCTGCACGACCTGAATCAGACCTTTTTTCTTTTTGCCGGGTCCGCGCAGAAGAACGATCGCCTCACGAGAAAGCTCGTTCATGTTCTTCGCTAGCGGCGTGAGTTCGTCGAACATGCGGATGAAGTCCTGCGAGCGCTCCGGATTCAAGAGCGCCTCGGCGATCATATGGACGCTCTCGAACATCTTCGTGACGCTGTCGAGATGAGGCGCCAAAAGCCGCCCGCTCACGAGATCCATGAGATCGGCTGTGTCTTCCGCCCGGATAGTCCCGCCGTCGGCGACTATCGGGAGACTCTTGTCCCCGATCGAGATATCGAGAACCTTTTCACTAATAATAAAAGGACGGATGGTTCGGACGACGCTGTCCTCTCGGACCAGCGAATGGTATTTCTCCGAAATTTCAAAGACAACGCGAATATCATCGCTCGACTGGAGGTCAACCGCCGTCACGTGCCCCGCTCTCAAACCCGCCATTTGCACGATCGTTCCCGGACGAATGCCATCGGCGTTCTTCAAGTTGGTCATGAGGCGCACTTTCGCCTCAAACCAACCCTGTTGGACGGCAACGCCGATCATCGTTACGATTCCGCCAACGATCGCAGCCAGGACGAAAAGACCCGCCGCACGCTCGAACTTATTGAATTTGACCTTCATGACGCCGCCCTTTCTTCTTGGAGTTCGATCGAATGGCGGCCGACCGCCAACGTAACGCAATCGAGTTCGCGAATCCAAGAACCGTCGCGGCTCGTAAGGAAGACGTGCTTGAGTTCGCCCGTCTCACGCCGTTCGTGAATGAGGCGCACGACTTTGCGGGCGGCATCTATACCTATACCCGTGAACGGATCATCGAGGATCGCCATTTCGGGACGCAAAATGAACGCGCGGAGCACAGTGATCAGCTTGCGCAATCCGCCGGACACCATCGCCGGGCGCATATCCAACTGTCCTTTAAAGCCGAATTCCTCCGCCAACTTGCGCGCCCGCTCAGCCGCTTCTTCGTCGCCACAAATCTTATGATACAGAAGAGGCAGCATGAGATTTTCCCGCAAAGTGCGGTTCACCATGAGCCCGCCGAGGTCGAACGAATATCCGATTTTCAGCCGGATCGGCAAAAATTCCTCGAGGCTCATCTCAGTGGTATTGAATTCGTTGATATAATAGCGGCCGCTCTGCGGCTGAACGAGAACCGCCAAAATCTTGAGGAGCGTGCTTTGTCCGCTGCCGGCGCTTCCCGTCACGAAAACGTTTTTCCCGAGAGGCAAATCGGCCGTGAAATCTTCAAAAACCAGCGGCCCGCCCGTCTCATAGACGAAGCTCATGCTTTCGAACCGCAGTCTTTTGAAACCGTCGAACGCAACGCCTTTCATCGCCATAACCCCAAGCGCATGAGCTGATTGAGATACCAAAGCGCCGTGACCGTCAGATTGAACGTCGTCACATAGATGATCGCGTTGACGACCGCCTTGGTCGTGACCTGCGGGACTTCGTGCGGGCTCTGCTTGACAAGCAATCCTTGGTAACAGGCGACCACGAAGATAATCAGGCCGCTAAAACCGTTCTTTAAGAAAAAGAGCGCCACATCCTCGATCGCGATCGCTTGCAGGAGCGAGTCCATGTAGAAGGCGAACGGCAAATCGGTGGTAACCCTTGCAACCATGAACCCGCCCGTTAACGCGATCACGTTGAAGAAAAAGGCCAAACAAAGAAGGCTGATCACACCGCCGAGAATGCGCGGGAAAACGATATACGAAAGCGGGTTGATACCCATCGCCTCAAGCGCTTCAATCTCGCGGTTGACGCGCATATTGCCGATTTCACTCGCCACCGCCGTGCCCGAACGCGCGATCACAAGAAGCGCCGTAATGAGCGGCCCCACTTCTCTGACGACCACGACCACGAGAAGGTTTCCGATCATCGAAGCGCCGCCAAGAAGCGAAAGCTGCAGCGAGCTTTGCAGGATGATGATTCCGCCCGTCGCGAGCGCGAGAACCGTAATGAGGGGCATCGCCTGCCAGCCCGTGAAATAGATTTGCGCGCTCACGACACCACAGACTGTGCGCAACCCTTGGGCTTGGTCATAAAAGGCAGCACGAAAGCTCAGGTAGATCATGAGCCAAACTTGCCAAGTGTAGGCACAAATATTGACGACCGGACGCCCGAGGCGCTCGATCAGAGGCCAAAATGAAAAGTGGGATTGACGCCCGAAAGCGTCTTCATGTGCCGCCATACAAGTGCCGTATCGGCAGAAAGGGGGCTTTTCCTGAACTGCGACAACAGTCCAGGCTCTCTGGCCGTATGTCCGGCTTAATGATGGTGATGATGTCCGTGGTCAGGCAAGTCGACGCTGATCGTTTGCGTCTCCTGGGTTCCATCGGGATAAGTGAGCGTCACATGGACATCCCACTCTCCGCCCATAATGAAATAAACGTTCGACACTTGATAAACGCCGTCGCCGAAGCGCTCAATGCGGGTCGGCGCCGATCCATGATCCATGGACGGCATCCACAAGACGACATCAAACCGAACGGGGTCTATTAACGCCGCGTTTTCGTCTCGCCATTCGATTCTCATCAACGACTCAACAGCAACCTGAGGCCCTGTAATCCACGAAACCCGCGCAACCACACGGCCCTGCGCGAACCTCAGCTGAGACGTCGGCTCGCCGTGCATGTGCCCAACGTGCGCATGAGCGACTCCCGTGAAAAGATAGCAAAACGCCAAAAGTAACGCCTTCAACTTCCGCCTCCTTATTAAGACGTGTATTTTTTCAGTTTCCTCTGCAGGCTCTGCCGGTGCAGCCCGAGGTCTTTCGCCGTCTTCGAAATATTGCCTTGGTTCTTGGTCAGCACGAAATCGATGTACTCGTGCTCGACTTGCGAAAGCGACTGCGGTTTGAATTCCGGATCCGGTTTTTTGAGCCGTCCTTCAAGCGCCGCCTCAATCAGTTCGAAACTGGCGGGCTTCGTCAAATAATCGATCGCTCCGAGCTTCACGGCTTCGACAGCCGTCGCGATGCTTCCGTAACCCGTTAGAACGACGATGCGGCAGTTCTTCGCGTGCGACTTTATGACTTTGATCGCCTCAAGCCCAAACTCCCCATTCAGCCGGAGATCGACGACCGCGAACTGGAAATCCTTGGTCGGAATCTCCTTTACGGAGTGCACGACGGATGGCTCATAGCCGTGGTCCTTAAACTCGCTCGCCAGACTCCTTGCGAGACTGATATCGTCGTCGAGAATCAGAACCGTTTTCATGCCCCGCCCTCTTTCGCGGGCCACGCCATCGTCACGACGGCTCCCCGGCCTGCGCGGTTTTGAATTTCCATGCGCCCCGCAAGCGACTGCGCGAAGAGTTCTGAGATGTAAAGCCCTAAGCCCGTTCCGTTCGTTTTTGTCGTCACGAACGGTTCCCCTATATGCCGGAGCACGTTCGGATCGAAACCGAGTCCTTCGTCTTCGATGGAAAGGCGGAATTCGCCCGCTGACTTTCTGAACGTAAGGGTGATGAGGCCCGACGGATTCGCTTCATACGCGTTGTCGAGAAGATTGATCACGACTTGCGCGAAATGAACCGGTGGAAGTTCCGCCTCAATCCCGTCTTCGATATCGAGAAAAAGACGAACCTGCGTCTTGTCTTCCTTCCAGCTTTCGACAATGTCGGCGAGAAGCTCGCCGGCCACGACCTTCCGGCTTCGAAAGTCCCGTGCATCCATTTGCGAGGCGTTCATTTGGCGAAGCACATTCTGGCAAGTCGAAACCGCATCGAGCGCTTCGGCGACATCCTCAGATTCCCCGAATTGACGTTTCAATCTTTCCAAGCGGATTTTTACGACATTCAACGGGCTTGCGAACTCGTGGGAAAATCCGGCCGCCAAAGCGCCGATCGAACGCAGGCGATCCTGCCGTTCAAGAGCCACCAACGCCTGGCCTTGCCGTTCGCTTTCCCGCTCGAAGTACGCGCCCAGCGAACGCATCACCAACCAAAAACCCAAAACCAAAAAGTGGAAGACGATGAATGTCGCGATGAGGGCGTTATCCACGCTATCCGGCACGGTGACGACGACCTGAAACTGCAAGGCACCGAGAAGCGTATGAATCAAGAAAAGAAACGGCCAGCTTAATCGTCCGGGGATCAAAATCCCGCCCAAAGAGGCGTTTAAAAGAAACAAGGATACGAAGGGATTCGCAAATCCACCTGAAAGCGCGAGCAATGCGGCAAGAACGAAGAGATCGAAGGCCAATTGAAAGCAAATGTGAACAGGACCGATATTACGTTTTGATCGCGCAATAACGATTTGGGAAACGAGATTAAAAACGACAAGAACACCGGAAACCCCAAGGTAAATCGGCGCGGTCGACCGCGCGAGAGCCCCGAATAACGACGAAAGCACATAGACAACCGCTAGCACGGCTATCGCCACCCAGCGCAGCTTCACAAGCCAAAGAAGTTTCGCTTTTTCGGAAATTTCTCGCGCCGGAAAATGCAATAACCGGCCGAAGAGGCCTTCGATCGGCTTTAAGATAGAGATCTCAGTCATTGACATGCGGCGGCTGATTTACCGCAATTTTTTACTTTTGGCGACCCGGGAAACGGACCTGCAACAACATGTTGCACTCCCCTCACTTCTAAACTCGTGCTATTTCGGGCAACATGAAAATTATCTTGGCGTTCTTCATTCTGTCTGTTTCGTTCACGAACGCAGATGCTGCGCCGCTTCCGCGGCAGCTTGCGGGAAAATCGGCCATCGACGAACGGAATCTCCTAGTGGGTGGGGACACGAAGAACAGAGGCCTCGTAGTGGTTTTTCTATCGGCCGTTTGCCCCTGCTCAAACAGCCATCTTGTCGAACTCAAGCGGCTCAAAAATGACTTTCCAGATTTCGATTTTGTCGCCCTCCACGCCAACTCGGATGAAGACAAGCAAACGGCCTCAAGCTATTTCAAAGCAGCCGATCTTCCCTTTCCAGTCTTGCGCGATTCGGGCGCCAAATGGGCCGACGAATTCAAAGCGCTCAAAACGCCCCATGCTTTCATTGTTTTAAACGACGGCCGTTTGGCTTACCAAGGCGGAGTCTCAAGCTCAGCGCATTTCGACGAAAACACCGCTCGTAAATACTTAAGGGAAGCTCTTGAAGATCTCGCGGCTGGTCGCGAAGTCCGAACTCCCGAAGCCCGCACGTTAGGCTGCGTGATCTCACGAGGAGGACAAAATGATTGGTAAACGAACCGCCCTGGCCATGGTGCTCTCCATCGCTCTTTGCCGTTGCGCAGAACCGCGATACGAAATCCGCCACCCAACGCCGCTCGCCGGATCGTTGCAAACGGAAAAAGTGTCGGACTGCCCCACCCGGTTTCAAAATTCGGGCCACTGTCTCCTTTGGCGATGGGAACAAAAGCCAACTCCGAGCCAAGCGGGTTCTCTCGTTTTCAAAGTGGTTCGCGCCAACGCTCTCGACGATTCCCCGGTTCCCATCAACCTTCCGGGCTCGCCCGCTTTAGTGCTTTGGATGCCGTCCATGGGGCACGGGTCCGTACCCACCGCTGTTGATCAGGTCGATATCGGAAGCTACAGGGCGACAAACGTCTTTTTCATCATGCCGGGCGAGTGGGAACTCAAGTTTCAGTTTAAGAACGGAAGTGTGATCAATGATGAAGCAGTGGTCACTCTTCTTTTTTAACCTCATTCTCGCTCCCCAGGTTTCGTGGGCGGCCGCGTGCTGCGGCGGAAGTCTCGCGACGCCATCTCTCATCGCCGGCGACGAGAAGGCTTTGTTTTCGGCCACGTATTCGTTTACGGAGGTCGTGGTCGACAGCGTCGATTCGCGCGGCATCTGGCATAAATGGGACCAGCACCAAAAAGTCCAAACGCTTAAAATTGACGGTGCCCACCTCATTTCGGACCGATGGCAAATCGGCGCCACCGTCCCCGTCATGCAACGCTCGCGGATCGACGGTAGCGACTCAGGCCTCGGCGACATTTCGGTATCACTCGCTTACGAATATCTTCCCGACTGGAATTATAACCCGATTCGCCCGAAAGGAATCGGCTTCCTGCAGCTCATTCTGCCGGGAAGCAAGGCGCGCGCGGAGTCCGATCAAGGCGGACTCGACAGCCGCGGTAACGGCTTCTGGGCTCTGGGCATCGGAACCCACTTAAGCAAAACGCTCGGCCGCTCCGACGTGTTTGGCTCGCTCGCCATCCATCGGTCGTTTCCCAAGGTGTTTTCAAACTCCTCGTTCCAGGGAACCCTCGAGCCGGGCTTCGGCGGCAACTTCGTCTTGGGCGGCGGGTGTAGTTTCGGCCCCGTTCGCATCGGCGGTTCGCTCACATGGACGTACGAAGACCCCGTTCGTATTCGCGGAAACTTTTGGTCAGAAGGAACACCGGAGCGATATGCGACAGCGGTTCTTTCCGCGAGTTACTTCAGCGGCGACGCTTGGACCGGGGCCTTCAGTTTTTCCGACCAAACTCTGATCGGCCACCCCGTCAATACGAGTCTCGGCAAAACCGTTTCGTTTATGCTTCAAAAACGTTGGAATCGGTAATCCGGGTAGGAAGGAGTTGGTGGACCTGAGCAGGATCGAACTGCCGACCTCTACGCTGCCAGCGTAGCGCTCTCCCAACTGAGCTACAGGCCCTCTTCAATGAGACTTGCGGGGCCAAAAGATAGGAAGGAATTCAAGGGGAATCAAGCCCTTTTCACAGCTAGAAAGTGGGCGGACGGACACAGCCTCGCTTCCAACGACTTTTTTATTGAAAAGAGCCGCGCCTTCAGGAGTTAATGGAGTGATTTCATTGACATTGACGTCTTTTGAGCACCTGGAGGAATGAATGAATTTCCGCTACCAGAATGTCGTCGCCGCCTTTTTTTGCGCCGTCCTGAGCTTCGCTTCGGTTGCGGCGGAAGCCAAAGACATGTCGAGCCGCCTCGGAGTCGGCTACCGTAACCAGTTCGTGACAGACCTTCCTGGCTTGGCCGTCCAGTATTACCCCAATTCCGACGTCGCGATCGCGGGCGCTATCGGCATTGACACTCAGAAAGACTTCTCGCGCTTCGGCTTGATGGCTCGGATTCACCGGATCGTCTTCCACGAAGATAACCTGCACTTCTACATGGGAGCCGGCGCTGGCATGATCAGTCTGGAAACCGCGGGCCAAAACGAATCGGGATTCGAGCTTCAAGGTTTCGCCGGCTGCGAGTTTTTCTTCTCTGGTCTTGAGAATCTCGGCTTTACGTTTGAAACCGGAATTTCGGTGGTCTCGCTGTCGAGCAACGTGCGTTTCCGCACGTTCGGAGACAGCCCCATTCGCGCCGGTATGACCTTTTATTTCTAAGCGGAGTAAAAAAATGACGAAAAAGATCCACGAAACGAAGAACGCGCCGGCTCCGATCGGCCCCTACTCCCAGGCGGTTGAAATTAACGGTTTCGTTTTCTGCTCGGGGCAGATCGCCATTGATCCGGCGACGGGCGAGGTGAAAAACGGAAGTGTCAGCGAACAAACCGAGCTCGTCATGAAGAACGTCGGCGCGGTTCTCGAAGCCGCGGGTTGCACTTTCGACAACGTCATCAAGACCACGATCTTCCTGACCGATATGGCCGATTTTCCGGCTGTGAACGAAGTGTACGGACGCTATTTCAAATCGGCTCCCCCCGCGCGCTCCACGGTTGCAGTGGCCGGACTTCCGCGCGGAGTGAAAGTCGAAATCGAAGTTATCGCATCGAAGGGGTGAGATGAGATTCTGGCCGTCGAAGCGAGCGACTCTTCCGCCGCCCGAAATCAAACGCGTAAAACCGGAAAAGTCGCGCCGGATCGGCCGGAAACGCACGATCGTCCTCGTCGCAGCTGGTTTTTCCATTCTTGCCGCAGCCTGGCTTTTCGTTCACGAAGCCAGGCTGATTCTCGAACAACCCATCACAAGCTGGGAACGTGACGATACGGCTGACTGCGCGATCGTTCTCACCGGTGGTCCCCATCGGATCCGAGAAGGCGTCGATTTGCTCGCGCAAAAGGCGGTGCAAAAGTTAATCATATCGGGTGTGCATCCGCACGCGAACTTCCGGGATATTTTTCCTCTTTGGCCGTTTTACGGCGAAATCCGCGAGCAGGACATCATTCTCGAACGCCGATCACAGACGACTTACGGGAACGCCCAGCAAACGCTTCCCCTCGTCGAAGCGCTTCGCTGTCGCGACGTTATTTTGATCACATCGCGAGTCCACATGCGGCGGGCTCTCAAAACTTTCCGAGCCGAGTATCCCGCGAATATCCCGATCATCGCGCGGGCTACGGTTTCGTATGGCGCGCGCCCCTTATGGGACGAGCTCGCCACTGAGACGCTAAAATCTCTTTTCTACTCGCTTTGGGCTTATTGAAATCTTCACCGAATTAAAGCGCCTTCGAATCCAAACCGGGCTCCCGAATACCGATACTGACCCCAGACAGGAAAACCATCAATCAGAGAGGGAGTCCGCATGAGTCTCATTGGTGACATTATCGGTAGAGTCCTGCACCCATCCAAAGCCGCCGGCCAAGCGGCGCAAGCGCAAACCGGAATTTCGGAAACCGACATCACTAAAATCCTGGAAGAACGCGCGAGCAAAGCCGGGCAAACGCTCAACTGGAGAACGTCGATCGTCGACCTCATGAAACTTCTTGACCTGGACAGCAGTTTAGACGCGCGCAAAAAGCTCGCGAAGGAGCTTGGCTACACAGGTGACACGAGCGACACCGCTCAGATGAACATCTGGCTCCACAAGCAAGTCATGCGAAAACTCGCTGAAAGCGGCGGGAAAGTTCCCGACGATCTCATTCACTGACCGCGGAACCACTTCTTATGCTCGATGACGAGGCAGCGGTTCGAGACGACCTTGAGGCCTGCTGCCTCCGCCCGCTTTTCCGCCTCGGGATTTGAAATGCCGAGCTGAAGCCAAAGGACTTCGACACCGCCGACGGCGAGAACTTCGTCCACGACTTCCGGCACGCGATCGGCACTTCTAAAGACGTCGACGAATTTTCTGTATTCCAGCGGAACATCCGCCAGTCTCTCGTAGATGCGGAAACCGCCGCTTTGATGAGCTTTGGGATAAATTCCCACGATATCCCACCCTTGCTCCCGCATGTACGCCGGCACGTGGTGACTCGGTTTCTGCGGATCGGGACTGAGCCCGTAGACCGCTATTTTCTTGTGGGCGAGAAGCAGGTCTTTGATTTCCTCTTCCTTCACATTCATACTCGATCTCCCGACAAAATCCGCACCATCCATTACCCTATCAGACCGACTTTCACTCAAGAGTTTTTCTAAAAACGCGCCTGCTGTGTCGTAAGAGCTCCACGATATTTTGTCACCGCCCTCAAAGTCTCAACATCTGTAAGGCCTACAATGGCTTACATGAATCAAAAAGAGTGAGGTGCCCATGAAAACAGAAGCGATTTTATCTCTTTGGCTCGCTTTATCGCTTTCGTCGTCCACGTTCGCGGTGGAAACCGACAGGCGGGAATGCACCTACGAGGTCACCCCCGATTCATTCAAAGTCAAGTGGACCTCGTTCAAGACGACGGATCGGATCGGCGTCACGGGATCATTTAAGGACATCCGCATTGAAGGCCCCACGCGCGCCGATAACTTCGAAAACCTTCTGACCGGGATCACCGTCACCATCGACAGCCACTCCGTCGACCTCAACGACTCAATGAAGGAAAAAAATCTGGTCGGCTATTTCTTCGACAAACTTTTCGACCGGAATATCGTAGGGCGTATCAGTTCTGTTAACCGAGAAGAACACAGTTTCGTACTCACCCTCTCCTTGAACGGCGAGGTACGGGACGTTCCGATGACGTATTCTCTCGAGGGCGACGGAAAAATAAAAGCAAAAGGCCAAATCGATCTCATGGATTTCCAAGCGGACGGAGCCCTACGTTCCCTCAGCGAGATGTGCGCCGAACTCCACAAGGGCCCCGATGGCGTTTCAAAAACTTGGCCCGACATCGATATTGTTCTGGAAGCGCAACTGAAATCCGGCTGCTGATGACGATTGAACAAGGTTTCGCCGCCTTATAAGCGGCGAAACCTTATGTTACATTGCTGTTGCGCGGTTATTTCAAACTTTGAAGATCAATCACGAAACGATAGCGAACGTCTCCTTTCACCATGCGTTCGTAAGCTTCATTGATTTGGTTCATGCGGATAACCTCGACATCGGCCGCAATCCCGTGTTCAGCGCAGTAGTCGAGCATCTCTTGGGTTTCGGCGATGCCGCCGATCAACGAACCCGCCAGCCGCCGCCGCTTCGGTACGAGCGAGAAAGCGGCCACCGGCTGAGGATCCGGCAATCCAACCAACACCATTGTGCCGTCACGCCGTAAAAGCGAAAGATACTCGTTATAATCATGCGGCGCCGAGATGGTGTTTAGAATGAAGTCGAAGTAATTTCTCGCACCCTTCATCTGCTCGGCATCTTTCGTGACGATGAACTTATGCGCGCCGAGACTGAGCGCGTCTTCCTTCTTCTTTTCAGACGTACTTAAGACAGTCACCTCGGCCCCCATACTCACCGCGAACTTAACTCCCATGTGACCGAGGCCGCCCAAACCCGCAACCGCGACGCGATCACCTTTCTTGATCTTCCAATGCCGAAGCGGCGAATATGTCGTGATTCCGGCACAAAGCAACGGCGCCGCCCGCTCGAGTGGAACTTTCGCCGGCACCCGCACGACGTAGTTTTCGTCGACGACAATCTTCGTCGAATATCCTCCTTGCGTGATCCCGCCACGCGGATCGGGGCTGCCGTAGGTCATCGTTGCGCCCTTCTCACAATACTGTTCGAGCCCTTCGCGGCACGAGTCGCATGTCCGGCAGGAATCAACGAAGCAACCGACGCCGACGGTGTCACCGACTTTGAACTTCTGAACTTTCTCACCCACTTTCTCGACCCGCCCCACGATCTCATGGCCGGGCACGATTGGCATCGGCGTCTCTCCCCAGTCGCCATTCACCGTATGAAGGTCCGAATGGCAGACTCCGCAATAAAGGATGTCGATCTGAACGTCGTTCGGGCCCACGTCCCTTCGTTCGAACTGATACGGCCTGAGCGGCGTCTCTTTCGTGTAAGGAACAAACGCAGCATATGCATTCACCAGCGTCATAGAACACCTTTCTTCCCATACTCCGATGCTGAAAAGCGGGAAAATCGATCACGCTTGAAAAAGCTATCAGCATGCCCCTCAATTGTCATGCGCACGAGAGGAATCCGCGCTCGATTGACAAAATTAAAACGATCGGAATTTGGATTCGAGAGAAAAAGAGCGGCTAGCGAGGAGAGATGTCCGGAGTCACGATTGAACAACAAGACCCCGGACGACTGTATTAATCAATACGGAAACGAGTCAATTTGTTAGCGGCCACGACGACGTCCAGCCGAAAGCTCACGCTGGAGCTCTTGTTTGAAATCCTCAACGATCAAATCGCACATCTGCTCAACCGGCACTTTGTACATCTTCGTCAAATCACGAAGCACAAAAACCGGAGGATTAGCCAAGCCCCGCTCCCAGTTCGACACAAACTGAGGAGAGGAATAGCCTAACTTCTTCGCAACCTCCGACTGAGTCAATCCAGCAGCAATGCGCTTTTCTTTCAGAAAGGCCGCCAATCCACCACGTTTTTTCACTTTAAACTCCTCAATAAACAAACCAAAAAATTGTGCGTCTTTGCACCTCTAGTTTTACGACCTCTTCGCTCATAACGACAACGACAAACATCGCGCAGAGGACCTCTTAAAACAAATTTTACATTCGCCGCCACACTCGAACGCGCTCGCAGGATGTTTATCGAGGCAAACCTTCGACGAAGATCAGCATAAAGACGCGATAAACAAGATCCGACACGCGAATAAGTTCAGCAGTTTCGATTTTCCTAAGCGTTCGTTTTCCTAAGCGGGTATCTTCTGCACCGCCCTTTTTTACAACTTCCTTTGTTTAATTCGCAGGCGCCTAACTCTTCATCAAGATTCTAAACATCGGCAATTGAATCCATTACCGTGAAGCCATGCCCATGGGACGAGAGGAGTTACCAAAACTAATAGGGAATAGGTAAATGATTGAAATCAGGAAGAAATTTCGGATACGCGCCACCCCCTTACACACTCGGCGCTCTCCGCTCCAAGGAGGAACACCATGCGACTTGTGATGCGAAATTTAAACGATTATCTCCGACAGAAACGCCTCGATGCCGGACTAAGCCAACTGGATGTTGCGAGGGTACTCGGCTACGCGTCCCCCCAGTTCGTGTCGAACTGGGAACGAGGCTTGGTTTCGCCCCCGCTCGAAACAATTGCTGTTTTGATCGACCTTTATAAAATTCCCGCGAACGAAGTAGTCAATAAGATTCTCGCGGAAACCAGAGCGTACTTGGAATCGCATTTAGTCTCCCGTGGCCGCCGCGGCGGACGCTCCAGCGGTCGAAGCGGCAGCCGCATGAGAGGAGGCGCGCGGCGAAAAACAACACGCCGTGAAAGCGCCCACGCTTGAAAAGCGGCCCGTTAGAAGTTACCGTTTCCAAGTGTCGCCAAGTGAAAGTTCATCCACATCGCCGAGGGATTCGCGAAATCCCTCGGCCCCAAAACTGCTCGTGATCCGCTTTTCAAGTTTCGGCGACATTGTGCAAGCGTCGCCGGTGCCGGCCGCCTTTCATCGGCGGTATCCGGAAGCACGGATCGATTGGCTCGTTCGCGGCGATTTTGCCCCTCTGCTCAAAGATCACCCACATCTCCATCAGGTCATCGCTTTTGACCGCAAAGAGGGGCTCAGGGGCCTCATCCGCCGCGCCTGGCGACTCGGCGGCGAGGGATACACGCATCTCTACGATGCCCACAGCAACTTGCGTTCACGAATCTTTTCGTGGGTCTTTCGCACCCGGAACTGGCGAGTCAACTTCCTTCGGCGCCCGAAAGAGCGCATTCGGCGCTGGCTGTTTTTCCGCCTGCGCCTGCGCCACGTTTTACCCGTCCCTTACCGGGGCTCGGACTCGTACCTTTGGCCACTTAAGAAATGGGGGTTGTCCACGAGCCAACCTGAAGGGCCGCAGTTTTGGTCGAAAGCGGGACTGCCACCAGACATATTGAAACGTCTCGAAACGCTCCCACGTCCCTGGGTGGTCGCAGCTCCCAGCGCCGCCTGGGAAATGAAACGCTGGCCGATTGAGCATTGGAGAGCCCTCGTTCGAGAACTTCGCGGCGCAAGCATCATTTTCGTCGGCGGCCCCGACGACGACTTCATTTCTGAAATCGCGGCGGCCGCGCCGGAACGAACACTAAATCTCGCAGGCCGTCTGACCCTCAATGAGAGCGCGGCGCTGGTCAAAAAAGCGGATCTCGTTGTCTCGGGAGACACGGGCATTCTTCATGTGGCCGATCTTATGGAACGGCCCACGTTGGCTTTGATCGGCCCGACTGCTTTCGGTTACCCAAGTCGTCGGACTTCAATAGTATTAGAGGTACCGGTATCACAGCTACCTTGCAAACCGTGCTCAAAAGACGGACGCGGCAAGTGTCGAAGCGACGCATATAAAAAATGTTTAACCTCCCTTTTGCCCGAAACCGTCGCGCACGAAGCGGCAAGAATTTTAGGCGCGGGCAAGTTTGGGGTGTAAGCGAATTAATTATGGAGTCCCTCTTCTACACTTTTTATCGACTTCTCGGCTGGCCGATCTTAAGAGGCGCCTTTTCGCTTCTCGCGGCTTGGAATCCCAAAGTGCGCGCGGGCCTCGCCATGCGCTCGAAAAACGGCCCGAATGGCCGGGCCCCTTGGTTCACCGAACCGAAAGAGTCACGCCCGATCTGGATTCACTGTGCTTCGGGTGAGTTTGAATACGCAAAACCCGTCATCAACTTACTCAAGAAAAGACATCCCGAGCAGAAGGTCCTCGTAACGTACTTTTCACCCTCGTTTGCGAAAGCCGTCGCTTCATTCCCCGGCGTCGACTTCGCATGCCCTTTACCATGGGATCGCCCCACAGACTTGCAAGCCTTCCTTAACTGGCACAAACCGCTCGCGCTTCTCATCGCCCGAACCGACACCTGGCCCGAGATGCTCCACCAAGCGAAACGAGCGGGCCTTCCGACCCTGCTCTTTTCCGCAACTTTGCAGAAACAATCGGGACGCGCGCGCGGGATCGGAAAATGGGTTTCACGAAACGTGCTCATGAATTTGGACCGCATCGATTGCGTAAGCGAAGACGATTTTGAGGTCTTCAAAGAGCTCGGTCTCGGAAGCCGCACACAAGTGACGGGCGACACAAGATACGACCAAGTCATCGCGCGACTCGCAAACCCGAAACCGTTGCGCGAAGAGCTCTTTGTAGGAGTCAGCCGTGAAAAATGCCTGATCGCCGGCTCGACCTGGCCTGAGGATGAATCCGTTCTTCTTGCTGCGGCCGTGAAACTGAAAAGCGAGCCTTTGCGTCTCGTCCTCGTACCGCACGAGCCGACAGATCCCCATCTTCAGCAGCTCGAGAAGGAGATCGCGGCGCGTGGTCTAAAATCGGTCAGGTACTCGACGGCGGAAACCTGGAATGAAGATGAGATTTTGATCGTCGATAAAATCGGCATCTTAGCCGAACTCTACCAAAAGGGCCGGTTCGCTTTTGTCGGCGGCTCATTTAAGAAAACCGTGCACAGCGTGATGGAACCGCTGGCGGCCGGCTGCCTGACTTGGGTCGGCCCCAAGCATCGGAACAATCGTGAAGCGATTTTATTCCAGTCGATTCGTATCGGCGAAACTTTCTCCGCCGTCATGACTTGCGCTGACGCCGACTCTCTGGCGCGAGAGCTTTCGTCCGCCCTCCACTCGGCGGTGGATTTCACGACACCGATCCGTTCGGAGATCGAAAAAAGAACCGGGTCATCCCAACGTGTCGTCGAGTGGATCGAACGGCACGTTCTTGCAACTCCTCAATCCGCGCTTCACGCGTAAAGCGCGGACCCGCATCAACCTTTTTGTTGCGGCACTACTTCAGGAGCGGGTGTGGGAGTGGGAGCGGCGCTCTCCACCTTTTCCGTCTGCGCCGACGCGGAGTCAGACTTTTCGTCGTCAGTCGACGGAGCGGACTCCGGCTTTTCCGTCTTCGGATGGCGCAGGAGACTCTGAGGTAACGTCTTCTCGTACGCGCGAATCGACTCATCCATTGAGAAACCGGAATTCAAAACATTCGAATCCTGGATGATTTCGGGGAGCACATGCGAGTTCACGACTTGCCAATGTGAGCCCAATTCCAACACGCCTTCGAAGGGGTTGAGCCCCAAAAGCTCCGGCACGGTCCGCACGCGTACAAAAAGCTCATATCGAACGCGATCACCCTCAACCGGTGGAAGTTCCAGCGAAGCGAGTGCCACGAAACCTCGCTCCGTCGCGCGGAAAGGTACCGATTCCGCGCTCCACACCGTGTACTTGCGTTCGCCCATGTTACGATCGGCAACAATCGCGACAAGATTCGCGTCCATGGCGAGGGTCGCTTCCTCAAGCGGGAAGTCGACCACCTTCCTCTGAGCGTCGAGGCCGCGAATGGACGGCTTAATTAGGATATAAAGATCCCGAACCTCGCGCTCGTCAGCCGCCGCGATCTGAGACGGGATTGCCCGAAGCTTGATATCTTTAACCGCGAGCTGCTTATACGCGTTCTGCGTCTTACCGTTCAGATAAAGCGGTGTCTCCTCTGCCGACATGATCCGCGCGCCCGGCGGCGGAGAGTCTTTGTTCAAATCGACGACCTCGCTGGCCGTTCCCGAGAGATTCCACGGGTTCACGGCCAAGCGGATCTTCACGGATCCTTTTTGCCCGCTATCAACAGTGGCGGTGATTTTCCGTTCAAGCGGCAGGTAGACCTCTTCACCAAAGAAATTGAACGCCACTTCCTCGGTCCAAGTAAAGCAACCCTTCGCATCCGTCGTCACGTAAAGCGGCTCACGCTCCTTGCCTTCAAGGTCTTTCCCCGAAAATTCGAACACCGCTTGCGCCGCGGGACGCTCGGTTCTTTTCGAACGCAAGCAAGTTCTCAGCGTATAGACCTTCCGGGTCGGGATCGAAAAGCCGTCCACTTCGGCGACCTTCTTCCCCTTTTCGGCAAGCTCGACTCGGCTGGCATAAAAGGACGCGATCCCGAGTCCCGGGTCGTCGGGCGCGTATGTCTTCGGCCGCATGCAGCCGATCGCCACCAAGGCGGTGAATGCAATCGTCATCATTCCAATAGGGAAAATCTGATTAGAGTGCCGCATAGTTCGTCTCGAATTTGATCATGTAAAGTTGTTGACGTTCTTGCAGAGGGTTCGGGTTGATGACGTCGGCATCTGTGAACATGCCACCGATACGAAACCCGAGATCCCTAAAGTTCGCCGCCAGGTTAACCGCGTAGCCTTGACGGTTGTTGTGACCGTAAAACGTGCTGTTATAGTACGCGGGCGATGCATCGCTTTCGGAGAAGAAGAAATCTACTCCCGACGTGACATCGACGTTCTTGGGCAAGCCGAACGTCAACGTCAAACCGGCGACTTGCGCAGCCCCGAAAGCTTCGGGGGCCTGTGTGTTCTGCGAAACCTCGATATGCGCCGATAAATAGGATCTTTTCGAGAAGTTCAGCTGCCCCGAAGCGCCAGCGAACCAGCCTTCGAACCTGTACTTGAACTGTCTGTCCCAACCGTCGACTTCGACGAGCGTGTTACCGCCGACATCGCTGTCGCGAGCCGTGCTCCTCGGAAGATTGTGATAAGCCCAGTGCCCGCCGAAGAGGCTCAAGCCCAACCAAGCGTTTTGCGGCTGCAGACCGATGGTGATACTTTCGGCCATAAACGTCGGCGTCGGTTCCGTGCCAGTGGTCCGGGTCGACAGATCCTCATGCGCGATGGGAACACTTTGGCCGGCCATTAATTGCACGAAATATTCATCCCCGAAACGAATGATTTCGAGCAAGCCGGGGAACGGAACGCCGTCATTCACTTGCGAGGCATTCCAAACGCCTTGGTTGATAATACCGCCTCTCAACTTCAAGACGGAACCGAGCGATCCTTGCACGTAACCATCGGAAATCCAGATGCTGTTGCGCGCGCTCATTTCACCGAAACGCGTGTGGACATAACCGCTTCGCATGGACGCGCCGGTTACAGCTTTGAACAAAAGATTTTCGTTCACGATGTGGCTGAAGTCGAACGTGATACCGAAGCCCGCCGAAAGAACACGTTCGTTGGAGTTTTCCCATTGGCGCGCGTCGGTCGAAATCCGCCATCGCAGTGACGTTCTCTTTTGCTCTTGAACCGGCTTCACCGGAACTTGTGCACTCACTTGAGCCGAAGTCCCCGAGCTCGGTACCGGAGTAGAGTTTTGCGCCACAAGCTGCGAACCGCGCTTCTTAAGCGTCGAATTCGTGGCCGTCTTCTTAACGGCAGATTTCCGGGGGGAAGCTTTCTCCGCGGTTTGAGCCCCAGCAAACGAGAGCCCCATCAGCGTGCTGATGGCCACCGCTATCCCTATGGCGCTCTGACGGAACACCTTTTGACAAGTCGTTCTTTTCATGCTCTTCGGCTCCTGAACGGGATTCCGACCTACACCTGGGTCCAAACCCAGGTTGGACACCTGGGTGCAAAATATTCAAGATTCGTTCCCCACCAGGAAAAGCGTTCAGCTCGCATTAATTGAGGGGTGAGGCTCCCAGAAACGGCTTTCGGAGCCGTAAAAGGACAATGGGGGACGGTTTTTGTAAACTGGCTCACTCCCCTCTCCGTCATATGGCGTGGTGAGGTTTCGTGCCAGGCTCCTCGGGAGGCAC
>CALBDW010000090.1 GCA_937927435.1 uncultured Bdellovibrionales bacterium | reverse complement strand
AAATACCAACGCGTCAGAACCATGAACGTGGATCTGTCGGTTTTTCAGAATCTCTCGCAATACGATCATTGGGACCTGGAGATCGATAGCCCGATCGCGCAATTGGCGGATCAACTCCAATTCGTGCCGCCGCCGAGCCTTCCGCTCCCTGAAACAAATGATTTGATCGCGCTTGTGAAGCTTCGGCTCATGCGGGGAGCTTTGGACAAAGACTTTATTAACGCGCTCAAAGATGTCCGCGCGCTGGCACGCCTGATGCTCACGACCGAAAACATGTCGATCGTTTTGGCCGGTTTAGCTATTCTCGATTACGAGCGATTCGCGTTCCGCTTTTATGTCGATCGGTTCAATTTACCCCGCGATGCTTGGACCCCGGTCGACCGGAATTTCACCCGGCGCGCTTATCGGGCGGGTGCGGCCACTCGGTCCTATTTGCATTTATGGACCGAACCGCGAATGCTCGAAGAAATTTTTCTAACCGACATTGAACCATTTGGGTTTTGCGCCGCCGTTAACGAAGCGTTCCCGGCGGAGTTCGCGCTCCGCCCCTTACTCAAGCGGCGCTGGTTTTTTGAATTAGATCTTCAATCGGAGTACGAAAGACTCGACAAAATCTTTGCACGCGCGCGCAAGACCTGCCGCATACGTTACCTGGCCGAACTCGTCGACCACAGGGCGATCCATACTAAGATCCCAGGCCCCCCGCTTCTGGTTCAACTTCCCTACGCGCGCAAAGTTTTCGGTTTACGCAGCAGTGTTCTGAGCTTCCAAGGATTTGGCGCCTACGAATTGGCGCCATATTGATCGAAACCGCCGGACTTTCGTCCGGCCTTCTTGTTCAATTTCCACGCGACCTCGTCTTGGAAACTCAAAACAAGAGAGGTAGTATGTGTACAATGTTTACCCAATCAACGAAGATTCTCATTGTCGACGACGTTCAAAGTTTGCGTGACCTCTTAAAGGCCTATCTCCGCCGTCTCGGCTTTCAGAACATTTCCGAAGCCGACGACGGACAGATCGCACTCGACCTCCTCTGGCAAGCACAGAACTCGAAAATGCCGTTTGAGCTCGTTATCTCGGACTGGAACATGCCAAACATGGACGGCTTGAACCTGCTGAAGCGCGTTCGCCAGGTGCCGGATTGGAAAAACCTTCCCTTCATCCTGCTGACAACCGAAAGCGAAAAAGAAAAAGTCATTGAGGCCGTCAAAGCCGACGTCAGCAACTACATGATCAAGCCGGTGGAAGAAGCGACACTCAAAGAAAAGCTGGCCAAGGCTTGGGATTGGAAATGTTCGCGCTGAACTCTTAAGCGGCGCGCTTTTGAGACACTTGCTCTTCCGCACGAATCGGAATCACGATTTCAAGTTTCATTCCTTTACCGGGCTCCGATAAACGACCACACGCCCGCCCAAGCGTTTCACTTCGTTTGCAATCGCCGAAAGCCCCACTCCGCGACCCGCAATCGAATTCA
>CALBDW010000089.1 GCA_937927435.1 uncultured Bdellovibrionales bacterium | reverse complement strand
AATTCCGTCGCTTAGCTCATCACCACGAAAGTGAGCCAGTTTACGCAAGTTCCGCTTCAATCGCGTCAACCAACAAAAGGTCTTCCGGAGCAATATCCGGCGCGAAGCGCGCCACCACCTCACCTCTCCGGTTCACGAGAAACTTTTCGAAATTCCACATGATGTCGTGAGGCGCACCAGAAAGCAATCCGTGCTCCCTCAACGTCTTTTCCAGCGTGCTGTCGGGTTTCTTGACCGCCGTCGGCTGCTGAGACGTCAAAAACCGGTAAAGAGGATGCTGCCCTTCGCCCTTCACGACGATCTTCTCGAACATCGGAAAAGTGACGCCGTACTTCGTTGTGCAAAACTCCTTGATCTCTGCGTTTGTGCCGGGTTCCTGCCCGGCGAATTCGTTCGCGGGGAAGCCGGCTACGACGAAGCCGCGGTCACAATACCGGTCATAGATTTTTTGAAGACCCTCATATTGCGGCGTCAATCCGCATTTCGAGGCGACGTTCACGATGAGAAGGACCTTTCCCGAAAATTCTCCTAAAGTCGTTTCTTCCCCATCAATTTTCCGCACGGGAATATCCGTCAGCCGGTTCGCCATACCGCCCTCTTGCTTCAATCGATCTTCAGAATTTGTCCGACGTAAATCTTGTTACGCTTCAGGTTGTTCTTGCGGCGAAGTTCCTCAACCGACTTTCCGAACTTACGAGCGATGATGGTGAGATTGTCGCCGCGACGGACCTTGTAATGAGCCCGCTTTGAAGCATAATAAACGGGAGACTGGATTCTGAGCTTCGCTCCCACCTGGATCCTGTCGCTGCGCAGGTTATTGGCGCGTTTCAAGTGGCCGACCGTCACGTTATATTTTTTCGCGATCGACGCCAGACTTTCACCCGGACGCACGATATGGAAGTTCTTCGCCTCCGGCTCGGGCGCCGTTTTCGCGACAGTCCTCGTCTGCCGAGCCACAGCGACGAGACGTTGATTCGATCTTGTCACCGCGTCCGCGTATTGCATCGGAACCCAAATCTCGTAAGAGCGACGCGAGGGTGTGCGCCCCTTAATCAGATGCGGATTGAACTTTTTCAGAACGCCGGCCGGAATACCTGCGATCGAAGTGATCTGATCGAGCGCCAGATTGCCGGGAACTTCCACGGCTTTCAAATTGGGGTAAGGGCTATCGACTTCTTTGACTTTAAACCCGTATTTTTCGGGTTCTTTCCCGATCAACACAACCGCCAGGAACTTGGGCACGTATTCGGCCGTTTCTCTCGGCAGGACGTTGGCGCTCACCAAATCCCAGAAGTTGCGCGAACGGCCTTTGAAGACAGCCTGCAAAACCCGATATTCCCCGGCATTGTACGCGGCCAACGCGAGATACCAGGATCCGAAAACGTTATGCAAATCGCGCAAGTACTTCGCGGCGGCCTCGGTCGCTCGGATGGGATCCCTCCTCTCGTCCACCTCGTGGTTGATCGTCAGTCCGTAACGCTCACCCGTTCCCTTGATGAACTGCCAAACGCCCACGGCATTGGCCGTTGAGCGCGCGCCCGTCTGATACCCGCTTTCGATCATCGCCAAATAGTAGAGCTCGGGAGGAAGATCGTTTTCTTCCAACACGTTTTGCACGATCTCCCGGAAGTGCTCCCCGCGGTCGAGAAACCTCTGGAATCTTTCCCGGTCTCTGACGGTGAAGTATTCAATCCAACGCTCGACCTGTTGATTGACTTGCACGGGAATCCGCAAGGCTCTTTCGACTTTCGGTTCCGGAATCGACGCCGGCTCGACGGACGTTTCTTCAGCTCGGACGGAAGCGGTTTCGCGCGCCGTGATCACCTTCGGCTTCGCTTCGAAACGAAGCCGATTCGTTTTTGTGTCCTGCTGCGGCCGCATGCTCGCGCATGAGGCCAAAATCAGAGCGGTGACCGGTAAGGAACTTCTGAAAATGAAATGAATTTTCGCAACGACTGATTTCGGCACGTCGTCTTCCTTCTCGCTTTAAACGCTTGAAGTTCCATTATCGGGCAATCCGGCGCGAATCGAAATCCTGAAAGGCTTTTCGCGCCGTAAGTCGAGAGAAGGCGCCGACGGCCGATCTTACTTTTTAGGTTTGAAGATCTTCGCGTCGCAGGAATAACGACCAGGACCAATGACGATAAGCGCGATTGCAACAACGAAGTACACGAGCGGAAGCTCAAAGCTCCGCGCTCCGACGAAGGGATCGCCATTGAACACATGGACAGCGACCGCGACAGCCATCGTCGACGCGATTCCAAGAGACGCAAGCGGGGTCAACAAGCCGATGATCCAGGCGAACCCCCCGCCGAACTCGGAAAGCGCCGCCAGAGCTTGAAAAATACTAGGGGCAAACGCCTCGGGGCCCATCCAGTCGAAGGGATTCAAGATCTTTCTATAGCCATGAAACATGAAGCCGAGGCCGGCCACCACTCGAAGCACGAAGAGAACAGAAGACACTCTCGGATCCATGATGTCGAACGAACGAAAAGGGGAAAACAACGACTTCATTCTCACAACCTCCTGGAACCCATATTGACAGTTCGCCCAATTCGAAGCGAGAAAAATTCACGCGCTTTCGTGTTTTCCGCTTTTCGATTTCTGCTCATTCTCAACGCTTCTCGAAAACCAGCAGCCCTCCTACCACGCTTATCATAGGAGAATCCCACCAGAGATCTGTAAAAGGAGGCTGTGATGAACCGATCGATCCCGAAGCCGGCGCATCTACTGGCGCTGGCGGCTTTCGTTTTCCTTCCCCTCTCGCTCCGAGCCGATATTTCGGAACTTCAAGGCCATTGGAAATCAGATTGCAATCCCGGAGAAGTTTTCGGCCAAACGCGCACCGACGAGTACATCGTAAATGGGTCCCAGCAAACGCAAATCACGACCTACTACGGCGACGCGAACTGCACACGCCCCATCATCGAAGCGCATTGGGCCATCGAAGTCGTTACGGGTGCGGAGATCGAACCCGGCGTCCGCGAACTCAACGTCACCTATAAGGGCGTCGCGGTGACGGCGAAGAACGAAGCAGGTTCGCATGTCCTCGAATCTT
>CALBDW010000088.1 GCA_937927435.1 uncultured Bdellovibrionales bacterium | reverse complement strand
GCGCCGGTAATGTCGGTATCGGAACGACAAGCCCGGCTGCGAAGCTTGATGTGGCCGGTGGTGTGAAGGTTGCGAACGATTCGACATGTAATTCGTCGAAGGCGGGAACAATCCGTTGGACGGGGACTTCGTTTGAGGGCTGCAATGGCTCGAACTGGATTCCGCTATCAGGTGGCGGCGGAATCGCCAGCTGCCCGTCCGGATGGGTGATGATCGGCAATCCAGGCATGATCGGCACTTATTGTATCGAGCAAAACGAGCGTTCAGCTCAGAGCTATTTCGCAGCGAAAGATACATGTGGCGGTTTGCAGCCGACAGGTTTCGGGCGGGCGCATCTTTGCGATCACAATGAGTGGTATACGGCTTGTAAATACGGATCGGGTCTTTCAAACATGACAAATAATTGGGAGTGGGTGGCGGATTTTAACGACTACGGTGGCCATAGTTATCATGGATTCGTCGCTGGTTCCGGAGGATGTACCGGGGTGACGGCGAATCCTTTGGCAAATACGAACGCTTTCCGTTGCTGCCTGCGCTGATTCATGTGGCAGTAGCCAATGCTCATCCTTGAGCGATTATCGGAAGGGTAAGATTAACGAATGAGATCCACTTCAACGACGTTGCCGCCATTGCGTTGCGGGAAATTTTTGCGGGCGGAAGCGTGAACCGCTGCAAGAACCGCCGCAAGAACCGCCGCAAGAACCGCCGCCTTGTTCTTGTCTTGACAGCTTGAAATATCCAGCGTGATTTTCGAAAACGACATGGAGTCGTCAGACTCCTCGGTGTTGACGACGTTGGCGCAAGAAAGGGCGTTGATGTCTTCACAAACGGGGCGCATTCCGCAACCCATGTTTACGGGCGCTTTGTATTCTGAAACCCACGCGAGAAGGCGTGGGCCTTGCGGTAGGTCGTAGCAGCCCACAAGTGGAGCGCGCTGGTAAGGTATTGGCTGTCGTCCTGGATGTGGCGGACGACGAGGTAAACTCAATATCCCAGCAGAACGGTGATGATGGCGGACCGGGATTTTGCAATGTTCGTCCAGCGGGACGCATGCTTTTCTCGTTTCTAATCTTCGACCACTGTCTCACATCGAGACAGCTTTTTTACCAGGCTTAGGTGGCTGACGGAGGGGCGATAGAATAGAGGCAGGGGGCGAGCCCGAGACTGGCGAACGAAGCACGTCTTCTTTTGTGAAAAATCCGCTTTGACCGGCGTTTTAAAAGCAGCATCCACGCTTTCTTCTCCGGGGCGCCGCCTCGGGTCGTCGGGGGAGAGAGCGTTTTGCTTATTCGCCGGGTTCTTTTTATTTACATAGGCCTGTTGGCGATCCAATACGTGTTGAATCCATTTGTACCTTCGGCGTCCGAGGCTCCGGTACGAAGGCCGCAAAGCGTTCCGTCGAAGCCGAGTCTCTTCGCTTTTGAAAACGGCGCGTTTTTATACCTGGATGAATTCGGTCTGATCGTGCAGGAGGACGGAGACGGCGGAGATACCGCGCAACGGACGGGCATGTTCTATTACGTCTATCATGACCCGGAAGGCTTCGCTCGGGCACTCGATCAGCTCGAGATTTCTCCGGGCATTTATGTGCGGCATCCATATCAAGAGGGGTTTATATCCGATCCAAGGCGATTTTCGCGGGATCAGCAGCGACCGTTGATCATCACGATGGGAAAGTACGGCATGAAGGATCGGCTGTGGAGAATGCTGAAAGGCCATCTTGTGCGATTGGGAAAATACCAGAACCTCGACTTTATAAGTCCGATTGGTATAGGCGAATACATTCGCGCCTTTGAAGCCAAGGCGCTTTATCCGCTCCTATATGTGATGGATACGTTTCTCTTCATTGGTTCACTGACGCTCGCACTGGAGGCGAGTCTTAATCCGGATGAAGTCGACGATAACAATCACGTGATGACGCTTCTGCAAGCCCGCGACGTGATGCCGACTGTTGTCGGGCGTTGGGCTTACTGGGCTTACCGGCATCTTCGTCCCAAAAACATGGGAAATTTCGTTTTAGGAAAAGAAGATGCGGTCCATGGCGCTCTGGCCTGGTATCATCGGGCGGAAAACGGCGGTAACCCCTATATCGGCGAGGCTATTTACGCAGCATTCGCGGAAGGGCAGTGAGCGCGAATGAATCGTCCGAATTTTCTTTTGATTTTGTTTGTTGGGACCGGATTCGCTACGGCTGCTTCGACGTCCGCGTTCGCAGAAGAAACACGGCGGGAGCTTCCGAAATGGGAAGCTGGGATCGGCTTCGGTTACGTGGGGTTTGAGCATTATCCGTCCTCGAACCAAGTTACGCATCTGGCTTTGCCTTTTCCGGCGTTCCAGTATCGCGGCGATGTGTTACGGGCCGACGATCGCGAGGGAGCGAAAGTTTACCTCGTTAAGAGACACGGCTGGGATCTTCAATTGGGCGGATTGGGATTCCCTCCGCTCGCTTCATCGACCAACGAGGCGCGCCGAGGGATGGAGGACCTACCGGCGCTCGGGGCCTTGGGGCCACAACTCGTTAGGAGTCTCAACGACGAAGCCACATTGAAGTTCGGCGTCTACCAAGCGGTGGCGGCGACTTGGCTCGCGTTGAGGCCGGCGGGCGGGCTCTGGGAAGTTTCGGTTTCCTATCAGAAAGCGTTTGACCTGCGCGGGCGAAACGGGTTTTGGGGAGTTGAAGAAACATCGGTCTCGCTTGCAATGAACGTGATCGGCGCGAGCCAAGAAGTCCACAATCTCTATTTCACCGTGCCCGCAGGGCAGGCGACGAGCGACCGGCCGGCGTACAACGCGCGAGCTGGAATCCTTGAATCGCAGGTCTCATATTTTCAGTCGTTCAAGCGAGGGAACTTTACCTTTTACGTCGGGGCGCGGATCTCCGATTACAGCCTTTCCGCGAGCCGTGAAAGCCCGCTTCACAAGGTCGATCATACCGTCGCCGGGCTTTTGGGACTCACGTACACGCTTTATCAATCGAAGCAAACAGGCGTTCCCGACAGAGAGGCGGCAGGCGCTCTCGATAAGCTCCGACGCGATAAAAAGTGATCTCTCAAAGGTAATTGAGCAACTTCTGGTGATAAGCGATCAGGTCGGGCTACGGGTGGTCATTCAAAACGAGAAGCGAGGGCGCATGACGTTTCCTCCTTAAAGGCTTTGAGGTTTGCGCTTTTGGGAAAACGCTCGCCAAAGGTCTATGCAGCGTCGATATTGAATCGCGAAGAACTTCGAGAAGACGATTACAAAGATTTCCATGTGAACCTCAGTTCCGCAGACGGTGCCCTTAGATAATCTAAAACCCGCGTCTGGAGCGGGTTTTAAGGCGGCAAGGAGAGTTCATCAAACGGCCAGTTTTTCAAGTTGACGTTTGCTGTTTTTGAAAAATGCGCAATATGATTTCAAGCACGGTCAATGTTTTTTGCGCGCAAATGAGTTGCGCGTTCAGCGCGGGAGCACGGAAGCATGAAATCGATTCTTTGCATCGAGGACAATCCCGAAATCCAAATCCTAGTTTCGGCCGCTTTGAACACCTATAACACCGTGCCGGCGTCCTCTCTTCACGAGGCGCGCGCTCTGCTGCCGGGCTCCGATTTCAGCCTGATTCTTTTGGATCTTGAATTGCCGGACGGCGATGGGTTGCGTTTTCTAACGGAGCTGCGTGCGCGGGAGGAGAAGGATGAGGAAACGCCGGTCTTCGTTCTCACGGGGAAACCTCAGATTGGAAATAAGGTGATTGCCTTCTCATTGGGTGTCGATGATTTCGTTACGAAACCTTTCGATCCTATCGAGCTAAAGGCGCGCG
>CALBDW010000087.1 GCA_937927435.1 uncultured Bdellovibrionales bacterium | reverse complement strand
ACCCGACCGTCGCCGATCGCGTCCGTCGTCAAAGAGCCATCAGCCAAATGCGACGTTTCTATACCTTTTGACGCAAGAGAAATCGTTCCTCCTGAGAGATCGAAAACGGAACTTAAACCAATTTCACCTACTAACCCCGTGTTTTCTCCAGAGTTCCCTAGAAGCTTCTTCGCCCCCACATCCTGAATCTTGGAGTAGTTGACAGCGTTATTCTTAATCGTTACCGTCACAACGCCCGAACCCGCCGCTTCAAGATCGCTACCGGACGAAAAACTTTCGATGTAATTCCCTTTATCGAGCTTGTCGTTAAATCTCGCCCAACCTCTTTCTTGAGATAACCCCCTTGAGTTGGGCCGGCTGCCGGCAACGCAATCCGCGGCTTCGTCATCGAATAGACGACTTCTAAAGGCGGCTGAACTTTGATTTCCTTTACCGTGCCTAAGCTGCTTCCAGCACCACCCGTTGTCGCTTCATGAAAAAGATCCTCTAAGAACTCAACAAAGGTCGTAAATTGAGCCTTGGAGAACGACGGTATCCCACTCTCTTCGCCCGATCCCTCGACCCGCAACAGATCCTTCGCTCGAAATCCGCCCACCGCCCTTGATTCAATCGCAAGCGGAACGAAGTTGATTGCTGTAACGGTAACTCTTCCCAATCCGTGCTTTGTTCGTCGCGAAAGAGAACTTTTAACAACCGTCCGGAGTTCAGATCCGCTTTATATGAACCACCACACGAGGAAAGACCCGTTAAAGTCTTCCCATTTTGAAAAACATCGGCAAGTTGAGTACTTCCAGCTTTATCTCCTTCGCCGATCTTTAAAGAAAAAACTCCATTTACGACGGAAACCGTTTGATTTTCCTCATAGAGCACGCAGTCTTGAACATCCGGAGCCAGGATCTGGATCTTAATTGCAACCGTTCCACGCAAAGGCTCGCCATTCTGCTTCAAGATCCGTTCGTGATAGCTGAGAAACGAGTCAGCCCAAGCGAAGCTGAGGAAGAGAAGCACGGCGAGAAAGACCAGAAGCGGCCCATAGAAAAACGCACGAATCCCCTGCACATCCTTTTGCGCATGATTCGCTTGCAAATGTGGGGCGCCTTTCGGCCTCATCACTCCATACACGCTCCCCCCAGTCGTCGTATCCGCCGGTGGAAGAATGTTCCGTACCGCTCTCGAAACTGATCGGTATTATCAGCATGGTCTTTGAGAAAAATCCCTGAAATTCGCAAACTCACTCGAGAAATTACAAGACGTCTCTTATCGAGACAAAACGATCGAGAAGCTTAAAGCTGGCCAGCCGTCAGCTTGAGGACTCGGAAGCTCTCCACCAAGCTTTTCGTCTGGGGCGCGCTGGCGGGTTGTCGACCGCCTTTAACGGCCGCATCCACGTCTTGAGCGACTTTCTCAAGTTCGTCACTTGTCGCTTTGAGCTTCTCAACCGCTTCGGGATAAGCCACCGCATTCTTCTTCACCGCCCGTTCCGCAAGTTGCCGGACCGGCTCGCGAACTGCATTGAAGCGCGTTTTCCAGGCGGAGTAAAACTTTCGCCATTGCGCCGGCTTCGAGCGCGAACGCTCAAGCGCCGACGCAAGCTCCGACGCGAGCCTTTCATGTGCCTTGGCGGAATAAAAGAGCGTTCTTTTTTCCGTCTGTGTGTCGGCCGCAATCGCTTTTCGATATTCTTCAAGACGCGCTTCCAACTGCCCGTCTCGATTGCCGATAACAACGGTTTCAGTCGCTTTGGCTCTGCCGGCCCGTGCTTCGATCCGATACGTCCCCTCAGGGAGTCCGAGTGAAGACAAACTCAGGGACGGAAGTTCACCCTTCCGAACTTTCACCTCCGTGTTGTAACGAAAGCTCGGCACCCCAAGAACCGCGCCGTTTTCACCGATAATCCTCACGTCGATCTTGACCAGCTTTCCCGTATCGGCCTCAAAGACCAACGTCGGCGACGTTTGGAGTTTAAGCGGTACGATCTTAAGAACATCAGCAGCTTGAGCTGAAAAAGACCCCAACATGAATAAGACAAAGATGCCGATGAACTTCATCCATTCGGGCATCCCGACAAGGTCCTCGCCGTCCGCTTCAGGCGGGGGCTCTTCATCCAGCGGCGTCTGTTTCACAGTCTCGCATTGCACCCGAGTCACGCTTTTCATCACTTCGTCGATGTTCAAAGTGATCTGCGGCAATTCCAACAAATCCTCTGTTTTCGAGAGAGTAAAATCTTCGTAGGCTCGAGGAGCAGCGAACTCAGCGCAGTCCCCCACGCGCCGCCAATTCTTTTCACCATACGCGCAAATATCGTCGTCGTAGGAAATTTCGCCCGCTTTAATCAGTTTGTTGATGGTCTCCGTATCTAAAGGCCCCGAATAGCGGGCTTTCGGCGCCTCCTCGCTGCCCTTGCGATGATGAATAACCCAAAGAGCTGCCTCAGGCTTCACAGCCGGATGACGGAGTTCGCCGAGAAACTCGATCTCAATCAAAGCGCGCCAACGTCCTTCGGCCGTTTCATAAGCCAGGTCGAGCCACGTGAAGCGGCCGGACTTCAACCCAGCCCTTAACTCATCGTCGGCGAGAGGCCCCTCGAGGCCCGTGCGGCTTTTCACATACCAACGAGACGGCGTCACAATCTCTCCCGTTTCGATGGAACCGAATGCGAAAGATCTTCTCCCAATTTACGCAGAATCAATTCGTAATCACTTTGGAATCCGGGAGCGGCGACATCGATCTTGAGCAAACTCACGATCTCCCTCGCACTCAGTTTACGGGAGCGATAGGCCATGTACAATCTTTCTCCCCGAATACCCCCAAGAATACGAGCCGCCTCGAAATAACTCGCCCTTCGTCGAACTCGCACGCGCAACGGCCGGCGTCTTCTTTGCCGGATCCAGATCAGTTCGGACATAAATTGGTCAAGTGCCAGCTTCAATGCTTCGCCATCACGGTCGGAAGGCCCGACCATCGCAATCTCCGCCTTGAGATCCACGAATGTTTCCGAACGACGCTTATGGTTTATGAGTTTTGAAAAGAAATAAGCGACCGTTTCCGTCCAGATGAGCGCTTTAAAGTCGCCAGGCATACGCCACAATTCGCGTCGTCTCTTACTGAGTCGAGCATGGATGTACTGTCCGGCGAGACTTGCGGCATGATTGATCGTCAGGCGAGCAAGATACCCACGCCCGGTCTGCGGGATAAAGAAACTGCGCCCGCTCGCCAAAAGCAAACGGGCCACAGCCCGCTCGCTGGGCTTCAAAGTCTTCTCAATCGAGCGCCAATCGGAGTTTTCATCCGCACAATCAACCGAAAGATCATTGATTTTAAATTCAAGCCCGAGGTCTTTCGCCGCCAAACGAATCAGGTTTACCACCTGATCTGTTGCGTCAAAACCATCTTCCTCATCTTCAACACTTTCGAGTTCAGCATCCTCACTCCGTTCCGCCTGATCGAGGAAGAGCAGGTAACTCTGCCACTGTACCCACGGGGGAGAGTTCAGAACGCAATACCGCTTGGCGCTCAAACGGACGACGTCGACATCCAATTCGAGCCCTTGCTTGGCCAATTGAAAATAAATCCGTTCCGAGTTCATGTGAATAACGAGATATCGTAGCGGAGTTTTTGAATTGATTTGCTTTTTCACCTGACGGGGGAGATGCATTTCCGCCAAGTGGAGATCGCCGAAGATCACATAGATCAGCGCCCCCGGATAGCGATAGTAGGCGTCGCGAATCACCCGCGCGGAATTCTCTTCGCGTTTTTCCAAATCGGCATGAAGTTTCGATCCATACGGCTCGTTGAGCGCCAATAGCCGGAACCCCCGCCGTTTGGCCAGCTCAAAAAGCGGCTTATAATGGTCCCACGGAAACCCCCAGCTGCGCTCCCAATTCGTCCGCTTACGCAATTCTTCAAGCGAAATCGAGCCGGCGAGATACTGATCGAGCCATTTCTGGGCCGAACGTGCAAAACACTCAAGAGCTAGAATGACAGGACGGTCGGACGACACGGACCTTAAAATACGCAGATGAGCCCTTTGCGCCTGCGCCCAGGCGTGAAAATCTCCTCCAAAGACGATGTCCGCCCGTTCAATTTCAGCCAGAAGCCTGTTCTTGTCGCAAACTTCCCATGGCCTGCAAAGTCCGCGCTCGTAACGACGCCGATAAAGATCCAAATCCTCGCTTTCGGGCCCCAACCGGACCGACACTTCTCTTTTGAGTTGACGGACCAGGGCTTGACGCGCACGGATCCATTCCGGATCGGGCTTCACTCCCCTTTTCACATTCCTCATACGTTCCACACGCGGTTTCTCTTTTCTTTTTATTGTCTCAGAAAACCTTGATTTACCAAAAAACTTTGGCTGTAATCCGAACGTGGCAGACGCAAAAATTTCTAAGACAACAGACTCTCCGTTGCTTTTCTGGACTCCGGTCATTTCGATTTTACTTTCACTCCTCAACCATACCTATTTGTTGGTGGAGCACTATAAGATCCGTTACGGCGAAAGCACAGGAAACTCCCTTTGCAACATCAACGATCTCTTCAGCTGTGCAGCCGTATCGGCAAGTAAGTTCTCGGAATTTGCCGGTGTTCCGGTCGCGCTCTGGGGTCTTGCCGCGAATTTCGTCCTCGGCGGCCTTTTTCTCACCTATGCTTGGGGGGATGAAGACAAAAGAGCCGGCGTAGGCCGCAACGTTCTGACTGTCGCCGCATTGATCGCCCTGGCTTCGGTCGTGATGGGTACGATCTCGACGTTCATCCTATCGCGATTCTGCCCGTTCTGCATCATTGCGTATGTGCTTTCATTCATTTCGTTCGGAACCATTTGGGCTTATGTCCGCAAGTCGACTCCGGCCGTCTTCTCGGCGCCCTTAAACGCGGGCATGGGCTCGTTCGCGACTTTCGCTGTCATCGCCCTCGTCGGGATCTTCATCATTCACCAACAGGCGTTGTCGCAATACAACGCCAAAGCGATCGAACCGCTCATCCGCGACGCCATTCGCAGCTGGCAAGAGCAAACTCCTCGAGAAATCGACACGGCTGGCGCGATGGTCATGGGTGCGCCAGCCGACCGGGCGAGAATGGTCATAACGGAATTCGCGGACTACCGCTGCATCCATTGCAAAATGGCCGCGCCGAGCCTGAAAGCTTTCGTCACCGCCCATTCCGAAGATGTTCGCTTGGAATTCATGAACTGGCCCTTGGACGGCGAATGCAACACATCTATTCCGCAGGCCAACGGTGCTTCATGCCTGCTTGCAAGAGCCGTCTACTGCGTGGAAAAAGCGACAGGAAAAGGCTGGAACGCTCAGGCTTTCGTCTTCGACAATCAAGAAAAGTTTATCTCGAAAGCCACCGTTCAATCCCTGCTCCCGGAAATCGCGAAAGCCGGCGACATGGATCCGAAGGAACTCGAAACATGTGCCGACTCGCCTGAAATCAGAACCGCTATCGAAAAGCAAGCAGCCGTCGGATCTTCCCTTAACCTTCGCGGGACTCCGACGATTTTCGTGAACGGAAAAAAACTCGATTTCGGGCAGCGCATCCAGGCTCTTGAGGAAGCCTACAGACTTCTTCAATCCGGAGCCGGAGATACCCAGCGATAACGGTATTTTCCGCCGTAACCTTAAAGACCGGTGAGATCAAAAAGATAATCAATCCCTTGAAGGAAAAGCGAATCGAGCACCCGGGCGATGGTCGGCCAAGTGCCCCGCGAGACATCCAGCAAGAACAAGCAGACCAAGATCGCAAAGCACGAATAGACAGCAGCTTTCACGACAAGGATCGTGGAGCGTACATCCTGGATCCTGACCTCGCGATCGATGAGTTCGATCTTGCGCAAGGTCGCTTTTAGATCCTCGAAATGCGCCATGCCCCTATCGAAAAGCTCCTGCTGCTTCGAAATCGATAAAAGATGAATTCCGGGAAATGAACGTTTGGCCTTGATCGCGTTGATCAGATCGATCGCGTAGGAGACATAGCGGCCAGCTCTTTGTTTAAACTGCGGGTAATCGACCTTACTGGCGACGTAATCCTGGAGTTCCTTTATTGCCCGCTCGTAATTCTCAGCCGCGACATACGTTAATATCGTATGCCGCATGGTATCGACTTGGCCTATTTCCTGAACGCTCGCCGCCATCCGGGCGGAAAACTCCGAATTCACTTCCTTCGCCAGCTGGTTTTCCGCGGCTCGTATCGCAATGTCGATCGCTTTGTTGCTCATGCCGGCCTTATCGGCCGAGAAAGCTCCGGGCCTTAATCGAGAAAAAAATCTGGACCTCGACCACGAAATTTTGGCGAATTTAGTTTAATTTTGAGACGATAGTCTCGATGAAAACGAACGAGACAAACGCCCCGATTCCCGTTCCATTACCAACCGAGGTTCCGCCTCCGCCGGACCTTTCACACCTGCCCGCGCATATTCTTCATTCAGGCGCTATCGAAACGCTTCTCGGCCAGAACGAAGATCTCATGGCGCGATTGAAAGTCACGATCCGCCGGAACGGAATGCTTGAACAGCAAATCATGGAAGAACGGCGGAAAGCCGAAGAAATGGCGCGCGCCAATTCTTCGCTTTCAGCCCAACTCGAGATCGTTCGAGCCAAAGACAATCTTCTGAAAGAGAAGCTCGCGAAATCCGAGGAGATACAAGAGTCACTTAAAGAGGAAATCGATCTTTTGAACACGAAGATCCAAGTCCTCGAAGAGCGCAACGAAAATTTGAAAGCCGATAGCCGTTTCAAACGGCGCGTCCGCGCCTGGGTCCGACCCTTCATCGAGAAAATGAAGGCGAAAATTAAAGCTCTCAACGAGGAACTTGAACAGGAAAGAAAGGCCTCCGCGAGCAAAGACGCCCTTATCAGCGACTTACGCGCCCAGCTTTCGGAGACGGCCCTACACGCCCAGGCGATCGAAAACCGTTACACGAAGGACCAAGCCCGCCTGGTCGAAGAATACGAAACACGCTTGGAGCAGTTGAACCAAGAACACGCGAAACTTTCAGCCGAGGCGAAACTGCTTCGGGAGAAAGCGCGCCGGATCGACCAAGCCCTAAGCGCCGAAGCTCAAAGTCAAAACAAGATCATCGCTCTGGAACGTCAAAACCAAGAATTGCAGGCACAAATCGAGCAGTTGCGCCGGCAGGCACACAAGGCCGCTTCGGAACAGGCGACGCTCGAGCGCGAACTCGAGAACGCCCGTAACGAGGCGACGTCCGCACGCGACAAACTGACGCGGCTCGAAGACCAGTTCGAGAGCCTAAAGCAGGTATGGGCGGAAACCCAAGAGCGCCTTGAGGCCGCGAGACTACAAAACGAAACTCTGAACCGGCTCAACCAGGAGCTGAGCCGCCAGCTGCGCGACCAGCGTCAGAACAGGGCACCGGAAGCGAACGCTTAATTTTCGCCGGTCGAAACGACCGGAACAGGTTCTCCGACTTGGGGAACCGCGGCCGGTTTCGGGATAAGGAAGGCTCTGACGGCCTGATCGGAGTCTTCATAAAACTCGACGGCTTTCAGTGACATCGCTTGGAAAATGCGACGAAACTCGGGGCTCATCCCACTGATCTTGAAGCCCGCGGGGTTTTTCTCCTCGAACTCTTTGAAAATTTCCGCAAACGAAAGAATACCGGAACTCCCGACGAATCCAAGGTAACGGAAATCAAAGACCACTTTATGCCCCAGGAAACGGGAAAAACAAGCCTCGCGGAAGGGCTCGGCGGTCTCAAAGTCCAAACGTCCCGAAAGACGGACAACGAGAACGTCGTGCTCGACGGCGACATATGCTTGCATAAAAGCGCTCCTTCCCGCGTTTCGTTCGCTTAATCTCAGGATAGCATTGCCACCACTACTTGCCCAAGCCTCAACAATATCCATTTACATAATCTCGACCTCCGGTCGATGAACTAGACTTGAGACAGAGAGCACGCGCTGCGAACCTAAAAGACCGTGAGGCACACAAAAAAGGCTCTCAGGTTTCTTTCATCCCCTTTCGCTCTCGGTCTTTATATGACCGCCGCCTTAACATATACATCTTTTGTTTATTTTGAAAATAACTTTGAACTCGACAATGAACGGAAATTTCCCGTCCTTTCGCGGCTTTTGCGCTTACACAGGATGACCATTGATTGGCGCTTCAATGACCGGGGAGAACTTCCCGGTTCCGACCGGATCGCCGTTCTGGCGATCGACGACGACGCCGTAAACCAAGAAGGGCGCTGGCCGTGGCCCCGAGAGAAGATCGCCAAACTCACCGAAAAGGCCTTTGAACTCGGCGCCAAAATCATCGCGTTCGATGTCGTTTTTCCTGAACCGGACCCGAATGCGGCGATTCCAGCGCTGAAACGCTTGCGCCGAGAACTTTCGTCAAACTCGCGGCTGACAAACGATGTGGACGAACTGATCGAAGCGGAACTCAGCCGCACCGACGGCGACACGGCTTTCGCCCGTACGATCAAGAAGCACGCAGGACGCCTGGTTATGGGAAGTTATTTCGACATGGGGGAGGCCGGCCTCTCGTTCCAGGATATCTGCCTCGATGTACTCTACGAGCGTTCGCCTGAAGCACGTTACTGGCAATCCGAAACCACTCCCCTCGAAATCCACGACGAATCACTGGCGAAGATCGGCGTCCCGGTTCAACTCAAGGAGCGCATCGGCGACTACGTGACGTCCCTTGAAATCAGCAAAGCCACCGAATGGTTTACCGGTCGCGACACTCTCTTGGCTCGAATCACCCAATCTCTCGGCGATCTCGCGGACTTTTTTCCGCCGGAAACCTATCCGGGACTGGCTGTTCTTTGGTTGAACGACGATCTTGAAAGTGCGCAGGCGGCACTGGAAGAACACCCTGATATCGCTACCCCCGAGGGCGCCCGCCTTCTTTTCGAACGCTTAGCCGCCGCGTTCAACACGAGCGAAGCGGCCTCGCTCGCGACCGAGGTTCGCGCCGAAGGTACGCGGTACTGCCGCCGTTTCATGACCGGAGCCGACGAGTTGCTCGATCTCGATCAATTCAAGAAGGTGTGGGGTGACAACTCCGAGGCCGTCGAAAACTTCATCCATCTCAACTATCATGCTCTCTGGAAGGAAATTCATCCAGAACAAACAGCCGATCTCAACGCCTGGATAGAACGTTTGAGACAATCGCGCGAACCCAATGGGATCACAGCGCTCGACCGCTGGTGGGTCAACATCCCCATCCTCGCTCAAGCAACACAAAGAACAGGCCACTTCAATTCGATTCCGGACCACGACGCCAGCATTCGACGCCACATGCTGGTCGTGCGGAAAGGCAATAACTACCAGCCTTCACTCGCCCTGCAAGCGTTCCTGCTCGACCAAGGCTACAAAGCCGTCGTACGGCTGAGCCCGGAAAGAACGAAGGGCGAAATCAAAGGCGTTAAATCATTCGCAATCGTTGACTCAAACGGCGAGACCGTGATGACCGTGCCGACAGACGAACGCGGGCACCTGATGATCAACTACTCAGGCCCCCGTTTCATGTTCCCGCATGTGAGCGCCGCCGAGATCTTAAACGAACGGCCGACGATGAGAATCTACCGCCGCGCATGGAATGAAAAATCTGGCCGATGGGAAGTTTCGACCAACACTGAAGTTTCCAAAGCGGACTTCCTGAAAGATAAGATTCTCGTTCTCGGGGCAACCGCCATCGGTATTTACGATCTCCGAGTCACCCCCTTCGAAGAGAATTACCCAGGGGTGGAGACCCATGCCAACGTTCTTTCCAACTTGCTTGTTGAACAGGCCCGCCGTAGTGGCGGAGTCAACGCGAACGGCGCCGGCTTTTTACGCGCGCATCCCCGCGAAGCGGAACTCACGTGGGTCGTCCTACTCGGAATCGGCACAGCCCTCTCCGCCCTGCTCAGCTACTTCGGCTCGATCGCGGGGCTCGGCATTACAGCCCTCTTCATGGGCGGCGTATACGCCATCGACCGCTTCGTGTTCTTTAAAAACGGCATCGTCACGACCGTCGTTTTCCCGATCCTGGAAATCGGCGGGCTCTTTCTCGCCCTCACCTTTTACAAATACTTCACAGAGGAACGCAAAAAACGCGAACTCAAAGGGACTTTTGAAAAATACGTCTCGCCCGCCATCGTCGCCGAAGTCCTCAAAGATCCGGAAAACATCGAGCTCGGCGGCAAAAAGATGAACCTCACCGTCATGTTCTCCGACGTGCGCGGCTTCACGACGATCTCGGAAAAGCTCGACCCACGGGAACTCACAAATCTTTTGAACAGCTACCTCACGCCGATGACAGATCTCGTCTTTAGAAACAAAGGCACACTCGACAAATACATGGGTGACGCCATTATGGCATTCTGGGGCGCGCCGATTCCGTTCCCCGATCACGCTCAACACGCCTGCCGATGCGCCTTGCAAATGCTTGAAAAACTCAAAGAGCTGCAAGCGGACTATCGCGCGAAAGGTCTGCCGGAAATCGATATCGGAATCGGTCTCAACACCGGCGAAATGAGCGTCGGAAACATGGGTTCGGAAACCGTCCGGAACTACACCGTGATGGGCGACGCCGTGAACTTGGGCTCCCGCCTGGAAGGCATTAACAAGGAATATGGAACCCGAATTATTATCAGTGAATTCACGTACGAAGCGATCAAAGACAGCTTCACCGCGCGTGAAGTCGACTGGGTTCGAGTCAAAGGGAAAGCACAACCAGTACGGATTTACGAACTCATCTCGGAAGGGCCACCTCCGGCCGAAATCGATGCGGCGCTTAAACATTTCGCCGCGGGCTTCGCCCTCTACCACGAACGTAAATTCAAAGAAGCGATCGAGCGCTTCCAAGAGGCGCTAAGCCACAGACCTGAGGACACGCCATCGAAGGTCTATATCAAACGCTGCGAAAGTTACTTGGAGGAACCGCCGCCCGCCGATTGGGACGGAGTCTACATTATGAAATCAAAATAAGTTCTTCGTCGCCGCGACCGCGCTTGAAGCGTGACAAGACACGCTATCAACACTACGCTTTCGGCAGATGGTCAGCGGAATTTGGTTTATTGCAGCTCGTTTTGCATCCTGGTTTCTCGTCGTCCTTGCGGCTTCGTTCGGCACCATTGTGCTCAATTCGGAGGCAGCCTATGCCGCGTCCAGCACCATCCAAATTCCGGGCGGCGGCCAACTCATTGTGAATGCAAACAACGCCTTCCGTGATTATGAACTTGGGATCACCGAACTGAGCGGCGATGTCCAACTTTTCTTTAAAGAACAATACATCAGTTGCGACCACGCCGTCGTTTACGAAAAAACCCACATCGTCGAAGCCAAGGGGAACCTCGTCATCAGCTCACCCACGGTCTACGTTGAAGGTGACCGAGCCGTCTTAAACTATAGTGACAACACCGGCGTGATCGAAAACGGGTTTATCAAATCCGGACAGGTGATCTTCCAGGGTAAGGTCGTGCGTAAGTTGGGTCCCGACGCCTATCAAGCCGAGTACTCGTCTTACACGGCCTGCACGACGTGCCCTACAGCCTGGACTTTCACCGGCACACGCATGCACGCCGAGATCGGCGGCTACGCCTATATCAAAAACCCGATCATGAGGATCGCCAACGTCCCGGTCCTTTGGTTGCCGTACCTTGTGATTCCGCTCAAAAGCGAACGGCAGACGGGTTTTCTGATTCCTTCACTCGAGTACTCCGGGGAAGACGGATTCGTCCTCGGGCTTAAGTTCTTTTGGGCGATCGACCGCAGCCAAGACATCCTGTTCACGCTAAAAAACTACACCCGCCGTGGTTTCAAGCTCCTGGGTGACTACAGCTACATGCTCAGCCACGACAGCTATGGGAACCTCAACTTCGGGGTCATGAACGACCACATGTTCTCGATCGACCCGAATTCCGGCGGAGAAAGCCGGCGCTGGTTCCTCACGTACGAACACCATTACGAACTGCCCGAAGGATTCTCGCAAAAAGCGAAAGCGAACCTTGTGAGCGATATCTGGTACCCGCGGGATTTCTGGCTCGAGATGCCCGGACGAGGAGACCCCGCGCTCGAAAACCGCGTCAGCCTCACGCACAATACGGACTCCAGTCATGCCAGCGCGGAAATCGATTACTACATTAATATGCTCCAGTCCCAGCCGATCGCATCCGACTCGGCGACCGTGCACCGCTGGCCTGAGCTCCGCTATTCGCTCGTCGATAGACCGCTTTTTCCC
>CALBDW010000086.1 GCA_937927435.1 uncultured Bdellovibrionales bacterium | reverse complement strand
TCCACATGGAGCCGGCGGGAATCGTGGCCGGCACGGCTGGTAACGCCAAATTGGTGATCTCGAACTCACAGTCCGAACAAATGTCCTTCAAATGCGATTTGATGCGCTCTATGACTTCGTGTTCAGAAAGACGGAAGCTCTTGCGAACGACCGTCACCCGGGCCGGAACACGCAAACTGATGCGCTCGCCGGTTTCTTCCTCGATCTTCCGCAAATACGGACGGAACACTTGCTCGATCCCCATGGCGGTGAACGAACGGGTTTCGCCCGGTTTCGGAATGTCGGCGAGCCGCACACCTTTGAGCCGTTCCAAAAGCGCCGGGCTCACACCTTTGGCGACGATCAGGTCGCCCAACGTGATGTCCGCGCTTTGACCGTCGACCTCGATAACCGGGCGGATCTGGATCACTCCCTCCGCTTCGTTCGCCTCTGCGAACGTCATCGCGAGCAGAACGCCCAAAAGGCTCAACATGGCGACCAGCACCGGGCGCTTCGATTTCTCAAGCGACGCCAACTTCGCGATGTTCATTCACCCCACCCCGCAAAACCTCAACGCAGCTGATTCATGTACTGAAGCATCTGATCCGATGCCTGAATCACCTTCGAATTTGTTTCGTAGGCGCGTTGAGCGGTGATCATATTCACCATTTCCTCAACGATATTCACATTGCTCGTCTCCAGCTCGCCTTGGGCGATGTGGCCCAAACCGTTCTGCCCCGGCTGGGCTTGCTGCGGAAGCCCGCTCGCCGGAGTCTGAACGAAGAGATTCTTACCGATCGCCTTAAGTCCCGCCGGGTTCACGAAATTCACGAGTTCGATTTGCCCGACGACCTGCGGTTCGATGTCATTTCCAATCGTCACGCTCACTTGACCGGTCGGCGAAATACTCACGGAAGTGGCGTTAGGCGGAATCACGATCTGCGGCTGAAGAGGATTGCCGTTCTTATCGACAAGCAGACCGTTCGGGTCTTTCTTAAACGAGCCGTCGCGCGTGTAGGCGATTTGACCGTCACTCGTTTGCACGGCGAAAAACCCCGGCCCCTCGACCATGAGATCGAACGGGTTTTTCGTCTGCTTGGAGGCGCCGACCTCGAAATCCCTTTGGACTCCTGCAGTTCGGACACCGAGACCGACCTGCACTCCCGTGGGAGAAACGGAGTTCAAGCCCGTGATCGCGCCCGGCTCTTTCAGGGTCTGATACATGAGATCTTCGAACTCCGCGCGCGACTTTTTAAAGCCGGTCGTCGAAACGTTCGCCAGGTTGTTCGCAATGACATCCATGTTGGTTTGCTGCGCAGCCATTCCCGTCGCAGCGGTGCTGAGCGACTTCAACATCGTCTATTCACCCTTCCGGCTTAGCCCACTCCGTTGAGTTTCGAAACCTCATTCACGGCCTTACCCATCATTTGGTCGTAGGCCTGAATGCCCTTTTGCGTGCTTTCGAAAACCCGTGTCGTCATGATCATGTCCGTCATTTCACGCACGGGATTCACATTGCTCGATTCGATGTAGCCTTGGTGGAGGGAGAATCCCGCCGCCGCCACAACCTGGGGTTCCATATTGTCTTTGAGCGCGAAAAGAGAGTTTCCGATTTTCTGGAGCGCGTCTTTATCTTCGACGGTGACGACCGACAAACGGCCGAGGACTTCACCACCCTCCGCGATCTCACCTGACGGAGTGATGGCCACGTTGGCGTTCGTCAAACGGATCTCGCGCCCCGCCGGGTCTTCACCGGGCGCACCTTCGCGCAAAACCGGGAATCCCTGTTTCGTCACCAGACGACCTTCGCCGTCGAGAGTGAACGAACCAACTCGGGTTAAGCGCACTCCTTGCGGTGTCAGCACTTCAAAAAAACCGTCGCCCTCAATCGCAAAATCGAGTTGGTTCCCCGTCGATTTCAGGGCGCCTTGGGAAAAATCCGTATACGTGCCGACCGCCTCGACGTAAGATTTATCTCCGCCTTGCACGTCGTAGAACGATTCGATGGAAGCCGGAATACGCGGTACTGTGATGGTGCCCGGCTCTTTCTCGTACGAAGTCAGATATTCGCGAAAAAGCTGACCGTCCCTTTTAAATCCGGGAGTGTTGACGTTGGCCAGGTTGTTGGCGATCGTGTCGAGACGCGCAGTTTGCGCCATCGCCCCACTGACCGCCGTATAGATTCCTTTACTCATGGATCGGCTTCCCCTTCCTTGGAGAACCCTGAACGCCGCATTCGGCGCGAGGCCCTCACCCGTTCCCTGTCAGCTAAATGAAGCAATCGGGGTGCCACGGATCGAAGCGGACCGAATGGCGAGACCACCCGCACCAAGACAAACGAATTGAATTTGACCCCGATTGAAATTGGACTCATGCTCGCGGCCGTTTTTGCCGATACGGAAAGCGCCAGCCTGGCTTTCCGCCATTCGAATCATCCCAACGAAAGTCGTGCCGCGAACGTCAATTCGATGACAGAGGCGTCAAGACAACGGCACCGGTCCTCGACCTCGGCGCTCTCGACGTTTTCAATCGGTAACAACTAAAATGAACCGATGACGCAACATCGGTTCAGGATCAGCATCAGTGTCTTAAGCCTCACCCTCATTTCGGTCCTGATCACCGGCTGCCAGACTTTCGAGCGCGAACGGAAGATCCAACGCGCGTCGAAATCCGTCCGCAGAGCGACACCGATTCAAAAGGAAATCCGAAGCGAACTGCAATTGCTCGAACAGGCGTTCACGGCCCGGCCGTCGGAACCCGTTGCGGTGAAAACGCCATCTCAGCCGGCGCCGCCCGCGAAGCCCACAGTCTCGAATGAGCCGCAACGCGCGCAAGCGGTTCCTCCGCAAGTCGCCAAAAAATCAGAGGACACGAACGCTCTTCCGCCGTTTGTTCCCACGGAGCCGCTCAAGCGCCTCGATCTTTTCGAAACGTCAAAGGTGGAGCTTTCACACGCGAGCGACACACCTCTCTTCTTCGACATTCCGGTGACCTACAATGCGCGTGTCCGCGCTTGGATCCGTTACTTTCAAACCACCGGCCGTAGCACGTTCAAGACGTGGCTTGAGCGTTCCTCTCGGTACATGCCGATCATCCAACACGAGCTCGCGCAGGCGGGCTTGCCTCAGGATCTAGCTTACGTCGCGATGATCGAGAGCGGGTTCGTTCCTCATGCGCAGAGCCACGCCGGCGCCTTGGGGATGTGGCAGTTCATCGCTCCGACCGCCCAACGCTACGGACTCAAAATCAGTTGGTGGGTCGACGAACGTCAGGATTTCCTCAAATCAACCCGGGCGGCGATCCGGTACATGTCGGATCTCTATCAGCAATTCGGATCTTGGTATTTGGTGGCAGCCAGCTACAACATGGGCGAAAACGGCGTGCGCCGCCTCATCAAAAAGTATGGAACGAAGAACTTCTGGCAACTAGCCGATCGCGGCGCCTTGCCAGCGGAAACGCGCGACTACGTGCCGAAGATCATTGCAGCCATTCTCATTTCGAAAGCGCCTGCGCTTTACGGTTTCCGGGACCTTGAATATCAGCTACCGCTATCGTATGAAACGGTCACGGTACCCGGAGGCACGGACATCGTAAACCTGGCGGCCTATCTCGGCGTCAGCGCGAAGTACTTGCAGAGTCTCAACAGCGAGCTTCTGAAAGGGTTCATCCCGAGAGAAGTGAAAGGCCATGAGATTCGCGTTCCAAAAGGGGCCGTAGCGGCGGTCACGCAATTTGTTCGCCTGCAAGCGACCAACGATGACCGTCCAACCGCGAGAAATTAAGAGCGCGCGAACAGGAGAGCGCATGTCGGCTCCGCAATTGATCGTCCAAAAGTACGGTGGCAGTTCCCTTGCGACCACAGGCCAAATCCGCGACGTCGCGGCCCGCATCGCGCGCTTACATGAAGCCGGTCACCCGCTCATCATAGTCGTCAGCGCCATGGGAAAAACGACCGATCAACTGGTCGCCTTGGCTCACGAAATCAGCTTCGCTCCGAGCCGCCGGGAACTCGACATGTTGCTCACGACCGGCGAACGCGTGAGCATGGCTCTGATGAGCATGGCTCTCAACGACCGCAACTGCCCGGCCATCAGCTTCACAGGAAGCCAAGCCGGCGTCTTAACGGATGAGCTGCATTCCAACGCGCGCATCATCGACATCAAACCGACGCGGGTGGAAAGCGAACTCGCGCAAGGGCACGTCGTCGTTCTCGCCGGCTTTCAAGGCGTGTCGCCGAAAACGAAAGAAGTCACGACCCTCGGCCGAGGCGGTTCCGACACGACAGCCGTCGCCATGGCCGCATATTTCAAAGCGGGCCGCTGCGAGATCCTGAAAGACGTCGATGGCGTGCACTCAGCGGATCCGAATATCATCCAAACGACGGTTCATATTCCGCACCTGCATTACCATGCTCTGCTCGACATGACGTTTTGGGGAGCCAAAGTCCTGCATTACCGAAGCGTGGAGCTCGCCGCTCTCCTCAACATTCCCATTAAAATCGCCCTGGCTCATGGCGAAGGTGCGCATACTATAATCGACGGAGAAGCCCCCATGTACGAACAAGCGCGAATTCTGTCCGTTAACTCCCACAAAGAGGTCGTGCGGTTAAGGGTGAAAACCCCGAACTTGGCGGAAGCTTTCAAAACTCTTAACGATTCGCTGAACAAAGAAAATCTTCCCCTTCCCCAACTCCTCGACAGCGAAACGGAAGAATCGGCCTGCCGCCTGCTCATCACGGCTCCGCAAGAAACGTTAACGGCCATTCGCCGGATGGTCGCCCAAAACCCAGTTTTCGAAATCGATCCGATCGAACTTTCCAGCGTCACCGCCACTTGCCAAGGCGCGTATGCCTCGCCCCTGCCGGCCGAGATCGCGGGCGTCTTAAATGCAGCGCAAATTCCCCTTCACAAAATGATTTTCGGCGCCATGAGCGTGACCGTCATCGTGGATGCTAAAAACCGCGAACAATGCATCCGGCTGATCCACGGATTGCGCCCTTCATAAATGAATTTTGACGACCTCTCTCCGCTCGGGCCGAAAAACGTCGCCGCTTTTGGAATCTTTCCAGAGGCCTCGAATCGCTTTCTCACATGTGCTATTGTCCCCGCGCATTCACGATTTGAAGAGTGAAGGGTAAGGGGAAAATGAAAAGGGCTGTTGCGATCATCTTCCTACTGATCGGAGCGCTACCCAACGCAAAATTATGGGGAGCGACACACGCGGGCGCCACACGCATGATCACCACTCATATGGCTCAAAGCGCGCCGCTTAATCTCGTGAACCGATGGTTCGCCCGCTTGGAAGGGACCCTGGATGACTCCTGGAGTTCTGAACGCCTGACCTTCGAATCGTACCGATGGGCCGAAATCGAAAACCACGAAAGAACCATCGCGAAACTTCTGACCGATATCTCCGGCGGACCCAGCGAAGTTCAAATCTTGGAACTGAGCCCCGTTTCACCGTCGGAGTCCTCAATCCGGCAAACCCTCGAACAATTCTTGAATTCCCTCAGCTTCCGCGACGGATCTGAGGACGCGGGTGCAATGATTCAAAAATCCTTCAAAGCGGCCGTAAAGGCAGCGCTTACGCGCCCCGACGTTTTCATCCACAGCGCCCGTATCCTCCGGACAGGTGGCGAATCGCGCGTTCTCGTCTTAGTTGACGATGAAACCAAAGATCTCGTGCTACTGACTCTCGGCCGTGTGACTCCTTAATCCCCACCGCGGTTCAATTGGCTCGCGACACTCTCCCTACAACCTTACACGCATGTAAAATCCGCTCCCCAAATAAAAAACGGCCAGCGGTCGACTCGCTGGCCGTTTCGTATAAGCACCAGTTTGTGTATTCAGGCACGCCTCAGTGACTCACTTCACGAGCGGCGCGCTTCGTGGCCGGAGCGGACGCTTTGCCCGCCGCGGTTGCCTTCACCGCAGAACCTTTCGCCGAGGCTTTGCGATCATCAGCCGCTTTTTGCATAGCCTCTTGAGCCGCCTCTTGCTCATCCTTCAGCGCTTCCGCCTTTTCCTCTTCGGTCATCGTCATCGGCGAAATCACGCCGATTTTATTGAGCTCGAGGATTTTGCGGTGAAGCTCTTCGGTGATGTGCGGATTCTCACGCAGGAACTGCTTCGCCTGATCACGACCTTGGCCCATTCGCTCGCCGTTGTAGCTGTACCAAGCACCCGATTTTTCCACCATGTCGTATTTCGCCGCGAGATCCAAAAGGTCACCTTCGTACGAAATGCCTTCGCCGTACATAAGATCGAACTCGACCTTGCCGAACGGTGGCGCCAATTTGTTTTTCACGACTTTCACGGCCGTCCGGCTGCCGATCACGTCCTCACCGTTCTTAATCGCGCCGACGCGACGGACATCGAGACGGACGCTCGAATAGAACTTGAGCGCGTTACCGCCGGTCGTGGTTTCGGGGTTACCGAACATCACGCCGATCTTCATGCGGATTTGGTTGATAAAGATCACGAGCGTTTTGCTACGGCTGATGGCGGCTGTGAGCTTACGCAAAGCTTGCGACATCAAGCGCGCTTGCAAGCCCATGTGGCTGTCGCCCATTTCACCTTCAATTTCCGCACGCGGAGTGAGAGCCGCGACCGAGTCGACAACAAGAACGTCGATAGCACCCGAGCGAACCAGGGTTTCCGTGATTTCCAGAGCTTGTTCGCCCGTATCCGGTTGCGAAACCAAAAGGTCTTCGGTTTTCACGCCGAGCTTGCGGGCATAACCGATATCGAGCGCATGCTCGGCATCGACAAAGGCCACGACACCGCCTTGCTTTTGCGCTTGGGCGATCGTCGTGAGAGCCAACGTGGTTTTACCAGAGCTTTCCGGACCGTAGATCTCAACGATCCGGCCGCGGGGAAGACCACCGATTCCCAAAGCGATATCCAAACTCAGAGCGCCCGTGCTGATCACTTGAACATCTTGGTACAGGCTCTCATTGCTGCCCAAGCGCATGATCGAGCCTTTCCCGAATTGCTTCTCGATCGCGGAAATCGCGAGTTCAAGAGCCTTCGCTTTTTCGCTTGCGACGCTCTTATCGGACTTAACATCTGCTGTGCGGATAGACATGCGTGTCTTCCCTCCGGTTAAAGTGGTTCAGGCCGCATTTCCGTACGAACCTGATGCTGTTTATAACCTCATTCATCCATTCGTTACCGCTTCTTTCGATACCAGCTCGAGAAGCGATAACGACCTTCAAACCCTTACGAAACAAAGGTTGCGCGCGAAACTTTCGGCTTCGATCAACGCGACTTTTATATGTGTAAGTTGGGTGTAAATAATCGTCAACGTCTTTTTCCCGCTTTTTCCGCCGCCAACAAGTTTCTGAGTTCCTCTTTCGAAAATCCGAGTTCAATCAACATCATAGCCAGGGCATAACGAGCCGACCGGAACTGAATTTCCCGACGAGTTCCCCGAAAGAGGCGTTTTGTCACCCGTTCCACACCGCGGCCATCAAGCCCCGGGCCATTGAGCGCCAAGAAGACAGTCCCCACCGGCTTCTGGGGTGTTCCGCCGCCCGGACCCGCAACTCCCGTGATCGAAACGCTCCAGTCCGCCCCCAACCGCTCACGTGCGCCTTTCGCCATCGCCAATGCGACCGGGGCGCTGACGGCGCCATTCGCTCGCAAAACATCCTCGGGCACGCCGAGAAGCTTCACTTTCGCTTCATTCGAATACGTGACGAGCGACCCCATAAATACAGTCGACACGCCGGGAATCCGCGCAACCAAAGAAGAGAGCAGTCCGCCTGTGCAGCTTTCCGCGAACGCGATCGTCTCATTCCTCTCCTTCAGCCGCTGCGAAAGAGCCACGGCCCAGGGATGTTCAAAAGCCGGCGCCGACAAGTTGCACTCCCAACCAATCCGTTTTCATATAAACGAACTGCAAAACAACATTCGCGGCGAGACCCGCAGCTACGTCGTCAAGGACCGTCCCGAAGCCGCCCTTAACCCGCCGATCGATCGAGCGAATCCCGAGAGGTTTCAAAACATCGAAAAAACGAAACGCGATAAAAGCGGCAAAGAACGTTTGCCATGTGTTCGGCAGAGCCGCCGCCGCCACGAGATATCCCGCGACTTCGTCAATCACGACTTCACTCGAGTCGTGGTGTCCGGTCATTCGCTCGTAAACCTCACAAATTGCCGCCGCGCCGACAATGAAGAGAATCGTAATGAAGAGATACGCGGGCACGGAAATTTGCATAAGAAGCCAGGCGACCGGAATGCCGAGCAATGTGCCGAAGGTGCCGGGCATGAACGGAAGCTTTCCGAGATAAAGTCCAGTCACCAGACTTTCGATTGTTCGCCGTCTCACGCAGTGCACTGTGCCCGCGCCTTTCTCCTGTGTCAAAAGACAAAGAACGGAGAACTCGCTCGAGAAACAAGGCGTCAGCTATTCAGCACTGAAAAACCTCGACTCTGGACCTCGCCCTAAACACCTCACCCAGACTCGACACACCTCAGAAAGCACCCGTAAACTATAAGAGATTTGAAATTTCGCGGGCGTTCAGAGGCGGCGAATGTCTAAAATTTAAGCTTAAGCCTTCATGCGCCCGATCACGCACGCAGAGAAACACGAGAAGGATCAGAACCCGTGACTTTGAACGAAATCCTCGCCTTGGCGTTAAAGAAAAACGCGAGCGATGTTCATTTGAAGGCAGGCTTGGTTCCAGTGATCCGGCGGCATGGGAAGCTTCGCCCACTGGAACAAGGACTTCCCCAAATGACGAGCGCCGAGATCGAGGAAATGGCGCTGTCCATTCTCGATGAACAACAGAAGCGCGTCTTCATGGAGATGAAGGAAGTTGACGTCGGTTACGGAGTCACGGGGCTGGGCCGTTTCCGGATCAACATCTTCCGCCAACGCGGCTCCGTCCGCATGGTGATCCGGAACATCCCCTACAACGTCCCGACACTCGAGGACCTGAATCTTCCTCCGATTCTCGCAAAGATCGCCAGCAGCGAGCGCGGTCTCATCCTCGTAACCGGCACCACAGGCTCGGGGAAATCGTCCACGCTGGCGGCGATGATCAACCACATCAACAACACGAAAAACGCGCACATTTTGACCATCGAAGATCCGATCGAGTTCCTGATTCGCGACCGCAAGAGCATCATCTCGCAACGGGAACTCGGCCTCGACACAACGACGTTCGAAGCCGCCCTGCGCTCGGCGCTCCGTCAGGACCCCGACGTGATCCTGATCGGTGAGATGCGCGACAAAGAAACGATCAAAATCGCGTTGACGGCGGCTGAGACGGGGCATTTGGTTCTGTCCACTTTGCACACTTTGGACGCCAAGGAGTCGATCAACCGCATCCTCGCGGCCTTCGAGCCTCATGAACAGGAACAGATCCGCCGCCAGCTGGCCAGCGTCCTCAGAGCCGTGATCAGCCAGCGCTTGGCACGCCGCAAGGACAAGACCGGCTTCGTGCCCGCGGTCGAAATCCTCATCAATAACCAACGGGTCAAGGAAATGATCGAGGATCCCGACCGCACGAAAGACCTCCACCACGTCATCGAGGAAAGTAAAGACTCGTGGGGCATGCAATCTTTCGATCAAAGCTTAATGGACCTTCTCGCCAACGACCTCATCGAATATGATGAGGCCCTCAGCCTCAGCAATAACCCTGAGGACTTCCAGCTCCGGGCTGCGGGAATCGCCGAAGGCAGCTGGCACGGCAACGTCGAACTGAGAGAACGCGTCCGCGGCGACTGGCGCCGGACCGACAGTCTCGAAATCGACCCGATCGACGATAAGGACGACGATGAAAACTAAAGTTCGGAAAACCGCGCGACACAAGGTGATGGACCTCATCGCCCGTCGCGATCATTCCGAACTCGAACTCCGCCGCAAGCTCGCAAACGCCGAATACAGCGCAGAGGAAATCGAATACGCGATCGCCTACGCCAGGCAAAACCGCTGGCTGGCGCCGCCCGAGGAGCTCGCCAAACGCGTGGCTGCACGCCTGGATTCGAAGCGAAAAGGGCACCGTTACATTGAACTCTTTTTAAGATCTAAAGGTTTACCCTCGATCGAGAAAGACACAGAGAACGAAATCAGCAAAGGCCGGGCCCTCGTCCTTTCGAAAATAGGAGCCCAATTGCGGGAGTCGCTGGATTCTGGCGCCCAGATCGACTATGAAAGTCGTAAGAAGATCCACCGGCTGCTCGCCAATCGCGGTTTCGATGACGAGACGATCCGCCAAGTGATCGACAGCCTGAAAGAGTGATCCGCTTCACGGTTGAAGTTCAAACGGAACTACAAGGACTCAAAGTATGAAGAGTCGCGATATTCGCCAATTTTTCATCGACTATTTCAAGAAAAACGGTCATCAACATGTGCCCAGCTCCAGCCTCGTTCCCGAAAACGACGCGACTTTGCTGTTTACGAACGCGGGCATGAACCAATTCAAGAACGTCTTCCTCGGGCTCGAAACGCGCGATTATAAGCGGGCGGTGACGGCCCAAAAATGCGTTCGCGCCGGTGGAAAGCATAACGACCTTGAGAACGTCGGACATACGGCTCGGCACCACACCTTCTTCGAAATGCTCGGAAACTTCTCCTTCGGCGATTACTTCAAGAAAGACGCCATCCACTACGCGTGGGATCTTCTCACCCGCGAACTGCAAATCCCCAAAGAGCGCCTTTATGTGACGGTTTTCGAAAACGACGACGAAGCCGCGGAGATCTGGCATAAACAAGAAGGCGTTCCCACCGACCGCATCTATCGTTTCGGAGAGAAGGACAACTTCTGGCGGATGGGCGACACGGGCCCGTGCGGTCCCTGCAGCGAGATCTTCTACGATCACGGTCCCGAGGCCGATGATCCGGACAACCCGTCGAAAATGGGCGGCGACGGCGACCGCTTCGTCGAAATCTGGAACCTCGTCTTCATGCAGTTCAACGAAGACGAAAACGGCCGCCATCTTCTTCCGAAGCCGTCCGTCGATACCGGCGGTGGCCTCGAGCGTTGGGCGGCCGCATTGCAAGGACGCCCTAATAATTACGATACGGACCTCTTCCTGCCGATCATCCAGAAAGCGGCCCAGGTTTCCGGCAAAGAATACGTTTCAGACGCCAAAGTTCTCGCGAAAAACAAGGAGATCCGCGACGCGGTGGCCGCGATGCGAGTTCTCGCCGACCATTCGCGGGCGACCGCTTTCTTGATCGCCGACGGCGTTCTTCCCTCGAACGAGGGCCGTGGCTACGTGCTCCGCCGGATCATGCGCCGGGCGATCCGCTACGGCCGCACGATCTCGGACGATCCGAGCATTTTCGTTCAGACGATCCAGGTCGTGATCAGCGAAATGGGCGGTTTCTATCCCGAACTCAAGCGCAATCGTGAACTGATCACGACGACAGTGACGGACGAGATCTCGCGCTTCCTCGCGACGCTCGATCAAGGCACCGAAATCCTCAACAACGAACTCGTGAGACTCGCCAACCGTGGACAGAAAGTCATCAGCGGCGACGTCGTTTTCCGCTTGTACGACACCTACGGCTTCCCCGTCGACCTCACGCGCTTAATGGCCGTGGAAAAAGGCTTCGCGATCGACGAAGACGGCTTCATGAAAAAGATGGAAGAGGCCCGTCAGAAAGCCAAAGCCTCTTCGAAGTTCAAGGCTTTGAGCGCCGATGCCGCTCATCTCGTGAAGCTGAGCCAAGAGGCTCTCGACAAATTCGGCCCGACAATCTTCCTGGGATACACCACCACGCGGGCAAGCGGCATTGTGCAACTGCTCTCCAACGGGCACGAAATCAAACCGGAGTTACGTGAAGGCGAATCGGGCATCGTGATCTTCAACGAAACGCCGTTCTACGCTGAAAGCGGCGGGCAAGTGGGAGACCAAGGAGAAATCCGTTCGGCCGGCGATGCGGAAGTCGAAGTGGTCGACTGCACGAAACAAAACGACGTGCATCTGCACCACGTGCGGGTGCTTAGCGGCGTTTTGCGCCAAGGCGACTCATGCGTTTTGCAAGTGATGGAATCGCGCCGCCGCGCCACCGCCGCCAACCATTCGGCCACTCACTTGCTGCACGCGGCCTTACGCAAAGTGCTCGGCACCCACGTCACACAAGCAGGCAGCCTCGTGGAAGCCGACCGTTTGCGCTTCGACTACACACACAACAAGCCCCTGACGGAGCAGGAGATCCTTAAAATCGAAGAACTCGTGAACGAAGAGATCTCAAAACAGATCGAAGTGAACACGGCCGAGATGGAACATCAGGCCGCCATCGAAGCCGGCGCGCTCGCGCTCTTCGGTGAGAAATACGGCGAAAAAGTCCGCGTCGTGAAAATGGGCGAGTTCTCGACGGAGTTGTGCGGAGGAACCCATGTTCCGAACACAGCGATGATCCGCCTCTTTAAGATCGTCTCGGAAAGCGGCGTTTCGGCCGGCGTCCGCCGGATCGAGGCCATCACCGGCGACACGGCTCTCAAATATCTCTTAAAGAACACGCACGAAAACCAAAGAGCCCGCTCCGACGCCGGCTTCCAGGAGAACTGGATCCAGTATCTCAACAGTGAAGCGCTCGGAAAGAACGCGACCGTGAGCCAATGGATTGAACACGCCAAGACGACGATCAAGAACCTCGAACGCGAAATCAAAGCGCTCAAAGGTTCTTCGGTCGACGTTGAGGCCCTGATCCGCGAAGCGAAAACGTTCACATTCGACGGTGTCGCGGGCAAGCTCGTCACAGCCGTTCTCGACATCGACGACCGCGCGATTTTGAGCGAACTCGCCGACAAGCTGAAAGGCAAGATCCATTCGGGCGTTGTGGTCCTCGTGGGGCGCACTGTGAACGGCGGAAAACACCCGATCATCGTCGCCGTCTCGAAAGACCTGACGAAGTCTTTGAGCGCCGGAAAAATCTTGAGCGAAGTCGCCGGTGTCTTAAAAGGCAAAGGCGGCGGCCGCCCGGACTTTGCCCAGGGCGCCGGCGAAGACCTGACCCAGGTCGATCAGGCCTTCCAAAAAGCGGCGAGCCTTGTGGGCGCCTGAACTGAGAAACGAGGGAAGAGTCCCGTGCTCGGCACGGGCACGGGACCGAAACGAACTTAGTTGACCACCTTTTCTTTCGTGCCGGTCACGGGATTCTCGATCTCGAGAGCCGTTCCTTTCTCGACTTCTTCGACTTTCGTTTTCAGAAGAAGTGCGGATTCTTCGGCTTTTTCCACGACGGCCTTGGCCTTGGCGTCGCACTGCTCGATGATCGGAATGATCATTTTCAAGCCTTCATCGAAGTTGTCGATCGCCTTAATCTTCTCCGGCGTCATCAACTCCATATGCTCTTTTTTCCGGCTGAGGAAAACAGCTTTGTCAGATGGGCACTTCACCTCGCCGCAATTGGATTCGACCATCACGACGCCCGCTTTTTCGTCGAGCGTGTACACCAGGCGCACGTCGCTCGGCGGATGAATGAGTTCCTCGATCACGTGAGTCGGACGGTTGCCGGAACCGAACTTGATCGTTCTGCGGGTCTTGACCGATTTATCCGGGCTTTCGACTTCCGTGACGATATCCGGGTCGCCCTCCGAACGGCACTTGGTCTTCACTTCGACTTCTTCAACTGCTTTCGACGCGTCAGCGAACTTCGTAATGACGTCCGTCGTGATCGGCGCCAATCCCGCTCCAACAAGGAACGCGACGACCGTCCCGATCCAAGCCCAAGCGTGAGCCTCCGGCAAAATCAAGTCGAGCGAAGACGTCTGCTTCCTCTCGAGCGCGCGCCGGAACACCTCAAACTGCTGGCTCAACGAGCTCTTGGGATTATATACCCAAGTATAACGCTCGTTGAATCTCAGGATGCCCCGCGAGGCGTTGACGATCTCGATCGTGTACCTATCCTTCTCGACCGTCAGGGCGAGCCCGCGGTTCAACCGGTCAAGTTTCGGGAGCTTCCGCTTCCCGCTCAGCTGTTTCTTGATGAAATCGCGATCCCGCGAAGGGAAATGTTCGGCGAGCCATTGGCCGTATTCACCGACCGTTTGAAAACGGGAGTATTCAGCTAGGAACCGGTCGAGAACCATGTCCGCCAAAATCTGGCTCATGACCGGACGGCTCAACGGCATCTGCGCCTGAACAAGGTACGGATGAAAAGTCAGCGTAAAAACTAAAACGGAATATCCCAGCCACCGAGCTAAAGAGCGCATGTGACCGATAAACATAAAACCTCCGCACAATAAACCGCCGCTTATGTTTATCGGCACTCTCCAGGGCCGATTTTAGACCGACTGGGCCGCGAAGAGTGAGATCAACTCAAACATCGCATCCATGCCGGCCAGGGCCGTCAGATCCGACTGGTCGAACGGCGGAGAGACTTCAACGATGTCGGCTCCGACCAAGCTTTTGACCTTCAACCCCCTCATGATCTGCTGAACTTCATAGGTGGTCAGCCCGCCAGGGACCGGTGTTCCCGTCCCCGGTGCGAAGGCGGGGTCGAGGCAATCGACGTCGTAACTGATGTACGTTGGATAAGCTCCAAAGTCGGGAAGGCTATCGATAAACGCCCGTAAACCGGCCGAACGGATTTCGTCGATGGTGTGAACGGTGATACCGTGCTTCTTTACAAAGTCGAGATCGTCGGCGCCCGTGAACGGCCCCCGGATGCCGATCATATGGTACCTCTTCGGGTCGACGAGCCCCTCTTCGACGGCATGCCGGGCAAAAGAGCCATGATGGTACTCGCAATCCCAAGCCGGCGCATAAGTATCGAGATGAGCGTCGAAATGGATGAACGCCAGCGGCTGGCCGTAGCGCCGGCGGAACTCGCGCAGAATCGGGAGCGTGATGGAGTGATCGCCGCCGACCGTGATGACTTTTTTGTCGCGCGAAAGAAGCTTGGAGAAAAAGTCCTGAATGCGGGAATAGGTCATCTCCAAGTTGATCGGAACGACCGGGCAATCGCCGATATCGGCCACTTTGATTTTTTTCGTAAAAGCCTCCATGCGGCCGAAATGGAAGACGCGTCCCAAAGATGAAATATCGCGGATGCGGCTCGGCGCAAAGCGGGCGCCGGGTCGATAACTCAAACCGCCATCAAAAGCCACGCCGAGCAGCCCCAGATTGTAATCGGCGTCGATCGGCACGTGCGGCAACCGGAAGAACGTTTTAATGCCGGCGAAACGAGGAACGTCCCGTCCTGAAAGCGGTTCATATTTTATCGACACGTGTCACCTCCCTGCTGGGGACTCGTCCACTTTATCCCCGCAGGACAAGGGTGACAAGCGAGCTTCCCGTGACTACTCTGGTCCGCAATGTCTCTCACCGATGACGTCATCCGCAAAGACAGCGCCTCTCTTGTCGATTGGTATCGAAAGGTCAAACGCGCATTGCCGTGGCGCCTCAACCGCGACCCATACCGCATTTGGGTTTCGGAAGTGATGCTCCAACAAACAACAGTGGCCGCCGTCGTTCCTTACTACGAGCGGTTCATGGCGCGCTTTCCGACGCTTGAAGATCTCGCCTGCGCGCCGCTTGAAGACGTCCTCGAACATTGGGCCGGACTCGGCTACTACAGCCGCGCCCGCAACCTGCATCGGGCAGCGCAGGAACTTGTGAAATCAGGTTTTCCAAGAACGCATGAGGAACTTCTCAAACTTCCCGGTTTCGGGCCTTACACCGCCCGCGCCGTCGCCAGTCTCGCATTCGACGAGAAAGTCGGCGTTTTGGACGGAAACGTCATCCGCGTGCTTTCCCGCCGCTACGGCGTGGAAGTCGAGTGGTGGAAGCCCGCCGGACGCAAAACGCTGCAAGACATCGCCGACCGCCTGGCCCAAGCACAACCACCGGCGGATTTAAACCAGGGCCTCATGGAATTGGGAGCCATGGTATGCACGCCGCAAACACCGGCCTGCACGCTTTGCCCCTGGGTGAAGACGTGTATCGCAAAAAAACAAAACACGACCACCCTCCTTCCGCTCAAACGGCCGCGCCGCGAACGCGAAATCTGGGCTTGGAACCCGATCGTCGCCGAGAAAGACAAAAAGGTTTTTGTCGTCAAGAACGATTATGCGCCATTCTTAAAAGGGCATTGGATCCTTCCGGGAACGGTTCAACGCCTGAAAAAGGTGCCCGAGCGTTTCGACTATAAGGGAACGGTCACCCATCATGACATTTTTGTGCGGGTAAAACGGGACCAAGCGGCTGTAAAGAAAAAAGGGCGCTGGATTCCTCTTGCGAATTTGGAAAAAGAAATCCCGGCGTCACTCATCCGCAAAGCGATACTCGTAAGGAGAGGACTTTCATGATTCAAGCGGCTTTCACGTTCGCCACAGTCGTCGCGGTGAGCTTTTTTTTCAGCTCGTGCCAGCAATCGCCGAAAAAAAACCTCTCGATCTCCGAAGACACGCCGTCAACAGGAGCCGCGTCAACCCCGGTTACAGCTTCGCTTCCCCCGCTTAAGATAAAGTCCGGCTATCCGGACGGAGGCGTTCTCATCGCCAAGCCGCTCACCTCGGCCGGGGTCAATCATGATGCCCGGTTTTCAAAAGACGGCACACGCCTTCTCTTCGTGAGCCGCGAGCGTCCCACGCATCGCCAAGCGCAGGTTTATGAACTGCACTTGGAATTTATGCGCGAAAAGCGCGTCACATTCCATGACGGCGACGACCATTCGCCGGTCTACACGCCCGATGGAAAACATCTTTTATTTGTCTCCGAAACCGACGAAATCAAAGAAGAACCTCTGGTCTCACAGCGCATGATGAAAGTTTACTACCCGGAGGGATACAAACCTGACCTCGCCGAATCACCGTTTCCGCCCGCTGAGATTTACCGGCAGTCCCTGCACGGACGCACGATCGAAAGACTGACGCATTCGCGCGGCTTCGACGGCGACGTCGACATCGATCCCAAGGGCGCGCGCCTGCTCTACAGCTCCGCTCGCGTTCCCAATGCGCAGCACCTTTATCTCCGCGAGGGCAAAATCACCCGCGCCCTCACGAGCGGCAAAGTTTTTGACCGGGGGGCGCGTTTCTCGCCCGACGGACGCTCGATCGTTTGGGCGCGGGAAATCCGCGAGGAAAAAGGAAGCCGCTCGCAACTTATGCTGGCAACGGCCCCCCATTTCACCAATAAGCGAACTCTTGTCACCAGCGACACCGGCCGGAGCATTCAGCCCGACTGGCACCCTTCGGGCGAATGGATCGTTTTCTCCTCAAACCGCGACGGCGGCCCTTACAACCTCTACGTCACGAACCGCGCGGGCTCTTGCGTGCGCCGGCTCACCGTCGCCGAGTTCGATCAACTGTATCCGGCTTTCCATCCGGACGGCAAACAACTCGCGTTTACCTCTCCTTATGAAGGGAAATCGCAGATTTATCTCATGGACTTTCGTCTGCCCGACGATTGTCCGTAAGGATGCGGCTTGCGGGCCCGTCCGCCGTTCGTTTAGTCTGAAAACATGAAGATTCGGCGAAACACTCTTTTCGTGATTTTTGCGGTTTTGACCACGGAACTCGCGGGAGCCGCTCCCCATCCGGGCGTGACCTCGTCTCTTGCGGCTCCCAAACTCGGCGTTTTCCGTTCGCCGCACGGATTTGAAATCGCGGCGGGCGCTTCGGGCTGGGTTCCCAACCCGGCTCCAAACGAGAACCGCCATATCGCCGTTGTCTACAAACCCGTCGCTTCGCAAGGATCAAACGGCGGCGCCATGCTGACTGTACGGACCGATACTCTGAAAAAAACTGCCTCTCTCGAGGCATACGTGAAACGTTGGTCGAAGGAATATCCCAAGTTCGGTTTCGATGTTCTGGGTTCGAAGCCCTTCGTGCAGAATAACGAGCGCGGTTACGTGATCGACCTCATCAACCGCGACAATAATCGTCAATTACGCCAGGTCGTCTTTTTAAAAGACAAAAATGCGGTCATCCTAACCTGCCGCGATCAGGCCTCGACTTTCAAATCAACCTTGAAAAGCTGTAACGAAATCATTCGGACCTTCCGCTGGTCCCTCTAAGACCAGCGGAATTCGGTCAGCCGCCAAAAAGGCGCTTGAAGAAGCTTGTGACTTTTTGACCGAAAGTCTTCGGTTGCGCTTGTTGGACTGGCGCTTTCGCCTGACGGCGGGATTCAACGCCCCGTTGAGCGCCGTTACGCATGTCGCGAGCCTGGCCGTTGCCGCTGAAACGACGTTGCGAACGTTGAGAGGCTTTTTGTTCTGCACGGCCTTTCGCCTTCTCGCCCCGACGGCCGTCACGGCGGCTCGAGCGCGATTGTTTTTGCGCTTCGTCCTGACGGCGTTGACGGCGCTCACCCGAAGCCGCTTGCTCGTGCGACTTCTGCGTTTGGGCCTGGCGACGTTCGCTCCGGGAGCTGCGCCGGCCCGAATCACCGCCCGCCGCGCGAGACATGGTGCCGCGGCCGACCTCACGCTCGGACGGCATCGCTTTGAACTCTTTCACCAGCTCGTTGTCTTCAAGATAAGCGACTTCGACCTTGTGCTTAAGATATTGCTCAATACGCGTGAGAGCGTCGATGTCGCGATCCGAAACGAGCGAGAACGCGATCCCTTTGGCGCCCGCGCGTCCCGTCCGGCCGATCCGGTGCACGTAGTTTTCCGGGTCGTCCGGCAACTCGTAGTTCACGACCATGTCGACGCCTTTAATGTCGAGACCGCGCGCCGCGACGTCTGTCGCCACCAAGGTGTTGCAATCGCTCGAGTTCTTGAACTGTTCCATCACCCTGTTGCGTTGCGACTGGGTGAGCAACGACGAAATCCCGACGGCGGGAATGCCGTTATCGTTCAAGAACTGCGTGATCCGCGGGACGTTCATTTTGAAATTCGAAAAAACGATTGTCTGCCGCGGCTTATGGATGCGGAAAAGCGACAAGAGGTGCGACGGCTTCTCATCTTGGCCGACGTGGAAAAGTTTGTCGTCGACGTTCTCGGCCTTCGCTTGGTCACGCGAGACGTTGATCTCCACGGGGTTCGCGCCGAACTGGTAAGCCGTGTTCAAAACATCGAGGTTCAGCGTCGCACTGAAGACCAAGAACTGACGGCTCTTCGGCACCCGTTGCAGGATGTACTTCATGTCATCTTTGAAGCCCATATCGAACATGCGATCGGCTTCATCGAAGACAATCGCGCGCACCTGCTTAAGATCGACCAGATGTTCTTTGAAGAGGTCGATCAGCCGGCCGGGTGTGGCGATAACGAACTCGCACCCGTTGCGCAAAGCCTCTTTTTGTTTGTCATAACCCACACCGCCGTAGATCGCGACCGCACGCAACCCGGTATCGCCAACGAACTTCCGCGCGTTCTCGTAAACCTGTTCGGCCAGTTCACGAGTTGGAACGAGAACGAGAATAAACTCGTTCGCGCGCCATTCCGGAAACATCCGCTTCTCGCGCTTCTGGCAGTCTTCTTCAGAAAGCTGCTCCGGATTCAACCGGGCCCGTACAATTCTCTCGATCAGCGGCAATAAGAATGCGGCGGTTTTGCCTGTTCCAGTTTGAGCGAGTCCCGCAACATCGCGACCTTCGAGAATGTGCGGAATGGTTGCTTCCTGGATTGGGGTTGCGTCAGTAAAACCCAGTCTGTCGATAGCGGCTTGCAATGTAGGATGAAAATCAAACTCCGCGAATTTCAATGTAACCTTCCAAAAACTTCACAGCCTATCCGACCGAAAAAGGAAATCGAAACGGCCGGGAATGCAATAACACGAGTTGTCAATTCCGCATTCAAACTCTATCGATCCATTTCTCTCTTGTCAAAGAGAGCGACGAGGCGACCACGGTTCCGTGTTCGGCGAGGCCACTTGCAGCTCTCCGCGAAAAAACCGTTCAAGGACCGAAATGAAGACCTCCGGCTGCTCACTATGAACCCAATGGCCCGCGCCTTTGATTTCAACACCTTCGATATGAGGGTTGGTCTCGACCACTTTCTCGAAGAGTTCACGCGGCAAGTCTTTGGACAGTTCCCCTCTCACTAGGAGGGTCGGCATCGAAAGACGCTGAACCTCCGCCCATCGATCGGTCGCCCGCCCCAGTATCACACTTTCACGAACACCTTTTTCGGAGAACCGCCACACTGCTTCTTTGTTCTCGTTTTCCGTTATATTTGCGTAGAGATAGGCCGCGAGCGCCGCGCGATTCGGTTCGGCGGCAAAGATCCGCATGAACTCGGTATCGAACCACTCTTTCGCCTCTCGTTTGGAGGGAAAAGGCACCGGCACCGTATCCAACATCCGGATCACGAGGCTCGACGCTGCTGGCTGCATCTCGGGTCCGATGTCCTCGATCACGAGTTTCGCCACGCGTGAAGGATAATTGGCCGCGAAAGTGAGGGCTACCCGGCCTCCCATGGAGTGGCCGACCAGATGGACACGCTCCCATCCCAGTTCATCGAGAATCGCTTCGAGGTCCCCCGCATAATCTTCAGGCGCATAGCCATTGTCGGGATGGTAAGACCGCCCATGCCCCCTCTGATCATAAGCCAGAATCTGGTAGTCGGACTCAAAGGCTTTCGAAATCCTCCGCCAATTGGCAGCATAGCCCATGACCCCATGAAGAAATACCAACTTCGGAATTTCAGGCGAAGCCCCCTCAGGGCCGTGAATCTGATAGTAAAATCTCTCAAGGACCGACATGGCTTAAATTCTCTATACCTCGCAAGACCAGAGGTCGCTATACTCTGACCGCAATGGAAATGACAGCAAAACCGCGTCTCCATCAGGATTGGATCGATCCGCACGCCTACGGAATCGTCAAAGCGCTACAGAAAAGCGGTTACACGACCTACCTCGTCGGCGGGTGCGTTCGCGATTTGCTGCTCGGCATCCATCCGAAGGACTTTGATATTGCAACGATGGCCGTTCCGCAACAAGTCAAACGGCTCATCTACATGTCTTATATCATCGGCAAACGCTTCCGCTTGGTTCTGGTGAAACGCGACGACCAGCAGTTTGAAGTCGCCACTTTCCGACGTGAAATCCGGGCCGAAGACCTCGTGGACCCCACCTCTCCGGTCGGTGACAACTTTTTCGGGACCCCCGAAGAGGACGCCCGCAGACGGGATTTCACGATCAACGGTCTCTTTTATGATCCGGTCGCCGACCAACTGATCGACTATGTCAACGGGCTTCCCGACATTGAAGCCCGCATCCTGAGAATGATCGGCGATCCCAATATCCGCCTTTGTGAAGACCCGATCCGCATCCTGCGCGGACTCCGCCTAGCCCATAAACTGAGATTCGCGATTGAGCCGTCGTTGAGGGAGGCGATGCAAAAACACGCGTCCGAGCTTCTCAAGTCGGTCCTCCCGAGACGACGCGAAGAAATCTTGAAGATCCTCCGGCTACCCGAACCGGATCTCGCTTTTCTTGAATGTTTCGATCTGGGCATCTTGAAGTACGTGATTCCGACTCTGCACGATCTTCTCTCACGCGACACGCACCGGGATCTCTTCCTGCAGAACTTAAACGCGTTCCAATCGATCGTGACCGATCCCGCGGACACCACCCAGCTTTTCGGCTGGCTGATTTTCTCCATTTTGCAAACGGCTCACGAGGGACCAAGCGAGCGGGCGACCCCCATCACGATTGAAGACCCGATTTTCCAAAGACTCATGCGCGACGAACTCGGGATGTACAAGTTCGAGCAATCCGTCGTGACGAAAGCGATCCAGTTACTTCCCACTTTGGAAAGAACCGAAGATTTCAAACGCCGCGGCGAACGTCGGCAACTGGCTCTCATGAAAAACGAGGGCTTTAAGCTCGGTCTCCAACTCGCGGTGGCCGAACACCGTCTCACTGTGGAACAAGCCCTTTTCTGGCGGGCCGCCCACCAGAAGCTCGCCGGGGAGCTGGAAAAAATAGCCGAGGAAGCCAAAGTGAAGAAACGCCGTCGTCGCCGTGCCCGTAAATCAACCGCCGATTTAAACGGCTCTGGAGAGGGCGTCACGCCGGATACCGATCACGCCGATGAAGTAGCAGAATTCGCTGAAACCACACCGGATTCCCAAACTGAGTCGCTGCCGTAAAAGGCCCCGTACGAATTTTAATTTCTAGAGTTGAAACCGCCGATAAGTCAGACTAGATTGGCGGCGATCTTTTGACATAGTGAATCGAGCGCTGGGGCCCGGAACCGGCGTCGAACTGAAATGAGGAGAGCGAAATGGGCAGCTTTTCTTTTGTCCACTTACTCTTGGTCTTGGTCATTATTTTGGTTTTCTTTGGTCCCTCACGCCTCCCGAGCCTCGGAAAATCCTTGGGCGAAGCGATCCGCGGCTTCAAGAAGGGCCTCGACGGCGATGAAATCGACGTAACGAACCGCCGCGAGAATCTGCCTCCGGGTGCAAGCCAGAACGAAACGGCTCGGACCCAAGATTCCAATGAGAGTGGAAAATCCTGATCCCGCGCCCACGAATCCGACGGTAGCGCGAAAATTTCCAACTTTGCGCTACCTTCTTCAAACTTGTCTTTTACGCCAAAGACACCGCCGCTTTTGCGATCGCCTTCGCGTCCAGACCGAACTTTTTATAAAGGTCCAAAGCCGAGTAAGCGCTCTGACCGAAGTGATCCCCGACCCCAAGTGAAGCAACTTTCACGTAGATACCTTTGAGCGCGAGGGCGTGAACCAACATCGCGCCCATGCCGCCGACCAAACGGTGTTCCTCCACCGTAACCAGGCGATGGCCGGTTTTCGCGAGAGCCCCGCCGATCGTTTCCACATCGGGATGATTGACCGCCGACGCGTGAATCACGATCGAGCCGATCTTCTTTTCGCGTAAGATATCCGACGCTTTCAACGCTTCGGGAACAAGGGAGCCAGCCGCAACCAAGGTGACCGACTTTTCAAACTCGGTGCTCGAATCGAGAAGAACTTGGTCTTTCCCAAGCGAGTAGTTTTCGGACTCGCTCAAGAGCCGGCGCGGGAAATTCTCACGCCCCAGGAAGAACAACCGTGTCGGCGGAATTCTGCCCGCTTTGCGGTCGGCGGCGAACTTCTCGATCGCTTGCGAGATCAAGGCCTCGGCCTCACTGCTCGTCGAAAGCGAATACACCTCGACGTGCGGAATCGAGGAGACCTGCGCATAGAACGCCAACGCCTGGTGAGACGCTCCGTCAGCGGCGTCTTGGAAACCGGTGTGCGAGAAAATGCCGATCACAGGCCCGTTCGAGAGTGACGCCATCGTGAGCGGCAAAGCGCCCTTGGTCACACCGAACTGGGCGAACGTATCGACAACCGGAATATAGCCCGCTATCGAAAGTCCGATCGCCGTCGAAATCATATTGGCTTCGGCGACACCGAGATCGATCGCCGCGTCCGGATACGCCTTTTGGTAATCGGCGACTCCGGTCGACCCTTGCAAATCCGCCGAAACGGAAACCACCGGCAAACCTTTTTCCCGGCACTTCGTCAACGCCGCGGAAACGCCGGACTGAATTTTCTCGCTCGGGGTTTTCTTGAGAAGTTGCAGCCCGGGCGGCAACGTCTCGATTGCTTCCGCCGACTTCGCGGCCTTAGCTTTCATCTCTTCGTGATCGATGAGCTCCTGCATCCAGGCCTGGAACTCAGGCGGAATCGGTGCTCCACCGTAAATCTCGCTCAAGAATTCCGGAAGCTCTGTCGCTTTCTTGAGCGGGAAACCATGCGCGCCCGTCGGAGAAGCTTCCGCTTTCTTATGGCCTTTGCCTTTGATCGTGCGGGCGTGGATCGCGATCGGGACGGTCGGATCGAGCGACACTTGCTGAATGGCTTCTTCAATCGTCGCCACACACGCTTGCAGATGATGGCCGTCTTCAAGGCGCAGGACTTTCCAACCGAGCTGTTCGAGCGATTGGAACGTTCCTTCCATCGAATACGCATCCGTATCGATACGGCCCGAAAGCTTCGTGCGGTTATCACTGATGATCAGAACGAACGGCGCCATCCGGCCTTTACGCGCGAGCCCCGGAATCGCGGCCATCGCCTCTCTCGCTTCGCCTTCCATTGCACCACCGTCGGAAAGTGCGCAGATCGTAACCCGCTTCCTGCCCGCCAAGGCGTCAGCCAAAGCGAGTCCTTGCGCCTGCGGCAAACCGGAGCCGAGCGGACCGTTCGAGATCAAAACGCCTTGCGGATAGAGATGGGCTTCGCCGTGCCCAGTGAGATAGCTGTCAATCGAACGGAATTTTTTGAGTGCTTCCAAACCGAGATCCGCGAATCCATAGTTGGCTTCGAGAGCGTACAAACCGTTTTCGCAATGGCCGGCGTCGTTGACGAAATTGAAGGCTTGATGCCACTCGACGTTCGCCTTCGAAGAAAGATGGAACATTATGCCCCACGTCGCCGACATGAGTTCCGCGAAAGCCGACGGCCCTCCGAAGTGGCTCGCAGCTCCACCATGGAGTGCGTTCATGTCCATTAATGCCACCATTGCGCGCGTCGCTCTGGGATCGGCGACGATCAACGATTCACCGGATTGCAATTGAACTGTGACCCCGAACCGAGGGCGTCCCCGAGGCGTATCGGCTAATTTGGTCGGAACGGGAAGCGGATTTAAACCGGTGGAAGCAGCGTTCATTGGATTTCTCCCGAATCTTTGGATCAATCGAATTTCTGCCCCTTATTAGGCCTTGCGTCAACACATTCTACTTGTGAGGGCATTCCGCAAAACCTACGATCTCCCCCATGACTCAAGAAGAACTTCGACGCATTCCGAAAGTTGAGCTTCACCGGCATTTGGAGTTATCGGTCCGGCTTTCCACCTTAAAAGAATTGACGGCCGAGGCCGGTCTTCCCGTTCCCGCTTCAGAAAAAGAACTCAGAGAAAAATGGCTCATCACGGAACCGATGCAGGATCTTGGGGCGGTGTTGAACAAGTTTCTGGTCACGCAGTCCATTCTCTCGTCAGAAGAAATCCTGACTCGCATCACCTACGAGGCCATCGAGGACGCTTATAACGAAGGCATCCGCATTCTCGAGCTACGCTACGCACCGACCTATATCCAACAGGGCCACCCGAATCTCGACTTCGAGAGCATCCACAGGGCCGTCATGAAAGGCGTCGAAAAGGCCAAGCATCTTCCGATTGCGGTCGGGATCATTGTGATCATCCAGAGAACGCTTCCTCTTTCCGTGGCCGAAGAAGTCACGAGCTTCGCCATCGCTCACAAAGGCGAAGTCTTGGCGCTCGATCTCGCCGACAACGAAGCGGGCTTCGAACCGGCTCCGTTCGCGCCGCTTTTTGAGCGCGCGAAAAATGCGGGTCTTCACATCACTGTCCACGCCGGCGAAATCAACACGCCCGAAGCACCCAACTATGTCCGCGATGCCATTGAAAAGCTGGGCGCCGAGCGCATCGGCCACGGCGTGCAAATCGCAAAGTCGATGGAAGTGATGGAGTTCGTCCATTCCCGCCAAGTGCCGCTCGAACTCTGCCCGACGAGCAACTGGCTGACGAGCGCAGTCCCGTCGCTCAAAGAACATCCGTTCCGGATGCTTTTTGAAAGCGGTATCTTGGTCACGATTAATTCCGACGACCCGCAGATCTTCGACACCGATCTCGTGAAGGAATACCAAATCCTGCACGAAAAGCAGGGCATCACCGAAGGTCAGTTCCACCGCATCAACGACGTCGCCGCGTCGGCTTCGTTCATTCCGCTTGAATTGAAACAGAAATACTGGCCGCGCCCGATCGACACAGCGCTGGCGCCGCATTCAAATCGTTGAGGTGCAACGGAATCAAATAGCCGGGGCGCCGACGACGACCGTCAGCGTTTGCACCGTTTGAGGATCGCCGTCTTCTCCGTATGAAAGCAAGCGGATCGCGACCACTCCGTCTTCCTTGCACTGCAAGTATGTGATCCGCTGATCGAATGAAGTCGTTTGATCGCAATAGCTCATGCCGTCCGAATAAACGTTGTCCCACATCAAACGACCGTATTTCCGCACCAAGCTTTCGTCGACGTCGACCCGGAACACCATTCCTTTTCCGACCTGCGCCATGCCGGCGACCGTGCCCAGGCTTCCACTCGTGACGCTTAACCCGGTCGGCGAATCTCCCGCTTGCCGCTCTTCGGGAGCCATCGGTCGGAATCCGACGCCGCAATTCTGAAACGCCGGAAATAAACTGAAAAAGGCGATAAAACCGACCACTCGGGAGCGTAAAACGCGAACGTTCATTTCGCCTCCATTCCGCGAACGAACGCCGGATGCGTCGCGATTTGCAACAAGACTTTTTGTGTGCTGAAACCGTTCGCCTTCACGTCATCACGCACGTTCTGGAATTCCGGCGGCATGGGCTCATAAGGCCCGCGCCCGAGAAGCAAATTCACCATTCTTTGCGCGAAACAATCGCGGAAGCTTTTGTTTTCGGAAAGCCAGTACGCGTACTCCTTCACGCTTTTTACCGGCCGGCCGTGATAACGGATTTGAACGTTCTCCTTAATCAAGTCCCTTCTGAAGGAAACCGTATTCGTATCGGTCAAGTTCGCGACGTTGGGGTCCTGCGCTTGCGACGCATCAGCGATCGCCGGGTTGTATTTTCCGCTCCGATCAAAGACATAGAACAACGTCGCACGCGGATTGAGCGTTCGATGACAGCTGTAACAAGCCGGCTCGCAATCCGTGCAACTGAAGTTCTTGACGGAGTCCGAAATCTCTTTTTCCGTCATCCCAGGATCGGTCGGATCGGGATATTCGCTGCAAGCGAAAAACTTAAACGCTTTGCTCACACGCCGGAAGTTGAACGAAGACGACCACTTTTGCAAAAACGCTTGCGTTGTGACGACGCCCGCTCCTTGCGACTGAGCAAGACTTTCATTGTTGTTGAACGACGAGCATGGCTTCTTCTTCAACTCGCCGTTTTCGTTCTTCACGCAATAAGTCGCCCGCAGAATCTCCGTGAAAGGAAGGTCGTTGACGGCGATGTAAACAGCGAGATTGGCGGGTTCGTCGTAATCGATACCGTTGGCCGTTCCGGCCATCTCGAAGAATGCGCGGTAATAATTGAGATGCGTCGTCTGAAACGAGGGCGTCGCGAAATACGACTCAATCACTTCCTTGTAAGCGTCGACTCCCTTCGCCGCTTGCGCCAGTTCATTCGCCGTCGGATCGCGACTCACCAAAGTTTGCGCGACGATTTTCAACGCCCTGGCGAGTTCCTCGGAAGTAAACGTCCGCATGACGTTCTCGAAGGACTTTTGGTTTTCGGAACGAAACGGAGTCAAGGCCACCGCCGTCCAGTTGTCCCACGTCAGTTTCGACGCGTTCGAATCCGAACCGTCGTCGACCGTGCACGCGGTCAGCCATTGAAGGCTCGCCGCAAAAACACATGTGCTGAAAAGGAGTCTTCCCCAGCGCCAGTTCATACACGCAACATCGCTTTCAAGGCTTTTTCTTTCTCCGTCGTCGACAGCTTCAGACCGCAAGCGGCGCGAATCGTGTGATAAGCTTGCTCTGCGGTATTGCGCTTGCGGGATTCGATCGAATACGCGACACCGGTTTGCGGATCAAACCCGACAGCCACCTCACCGCCGTAAGCCCCTCTTTGACCGAGCTTGAAGTTGCCGTAGTAATCACCGCGAACGTTTTTCCCGATCATCATAAAGCTTTGCGTTCCGCTGTCCGGGTTGTCGCCGGCGCCGTAAGCCGCGCTGATGCCACGGGCGAATTCCGAACCGGCGACGATAACGGTCGTGTCCCACAATTTCAGTTCAGGCGCCGCGGGATCAGGTGTCGTCTGCATGAAGCGAATGGCCGCTCTCAACATTTCGCTCATGTCTCTCGCGATCGCCCCTTGATGCCGCCCGTCGCGGTACCCATGCCAGTCTTCGACGTCGACCGTAATGACCGCCGAATTGATCAGGTTCAGCTGGAAAGCTTTGAGAACCAAAGCGAGATTCTCTCGCACTGCCGTCAGAGATTCGCGGGCGCGGTTGCTCTGCCCGCCGGATGCCGACGTTTGAATGTCCCGTTGGAAAAACGACGACATGGTGTTTTGCACGTTCAGTTCCGCCGTGAGATCTCTTTCGAAAAGCTTCACGGCGCTCGCGTGCGCATTGACGTGTTTTGTGGCTTCCGAAAGCTTCGTGTCGAGCAGGAGCGCCTGACGCCGGCTGAGCTTTTCGGCCGCCTTCAAAACGGTGTTCACTTCGTACGCCGTCAGTCTCAGAACCGGGTTTTTAAAGAGCGCTTTGAACTCCGTCGCGTTATTCGTTTTCTCCAGGTCGCGGAGCCCGCCGGTCGAATTGCGCACGTCATTTCCGCCGTTCCCACTTAGAGGGAAAATGACTCCATGTACGATCGACTGAGTCGAGTTGGCATTGGCGAGTTCGACCGCCGGCGACGGCTTGCCCGCTCCCGGACCTCCCTCGCGGTAGTCGAACATGTTCGTGTGCAGAGGATTCACGACGATCCCTTGAGTGATCGCGATGTAATCCGCATACTCGAGAAGAGGAGCCGAATCGATATTGTAAACGATATTCCTGGCCGTCGCGCCGTTCGGCATCGGCCGGGCCGTCGAATTGTTCGGATAGTTGAAATTCGAATAAAGATTGTCGGTACTGTTAAACGCCTTGCCCTGCGCGAAGATCGTCATCGGAATCCCGGCGCGAAAACAGAGCTCAATGGTCCTTCTCGGCGGCGCATCGGCACCTTGCGCATGCGCGAACGGCAGCAATTGGCGAGCGAGTTTTTCCATCAAATCGAGCTTGAACGTTTCATTCACGCCCAAGCCCCCGAGAAGCAAACCGGTTTTTGTCAGAAAACTACGCCGGTTCATAGTCCCACTCCTCTTGAATTCAGATCGTGATCAAAGCTTCGAACGATGAAGCAACAACTCCGCACGCCATGATTTCGCGTTTCTCAACCGGAGCGGAGTTCACTAAATCCAAAAGAACTTCGTGCTCCATGTCAGTGGGTGAACGACCGATAAACGCCCGATAAACTTCTTCGAAATCTCGCGGCCCGCGCGGGAAAAGCCGGTTCTGAACGTTCCGGTCCTTCAGCGCCAACGCGCAGGCGTCAATCATGACTTCCATTGCTGCCTTGAAGCGCACCGCCCCACAACTGAAGTCATCGAAGGTTCCCTTCGCGATATTTCCTTTGCCAAGAGCGTCCAGATTCGACGTCAAACGGAGGACATTCGGATCTTCCTGACCTGAAAGATTCAAGACGGGGAAGTCGCCCCCCGCAATCCCCAATTTGTTTTTAATTCTATCAGCGAGAACATCCGGCCCCACGAACTTGCAGCCCCTTTTTTCCGTAATTACCGGGAAAGAGCTAGCTACACTCGTCAAGGACTCGGCAACCTGCAAAGCCTCGAAGCCGGGGCCGCAGTTCTGAAAGCCGGCCGCCGTCACGGAAGACAGCAGCAAAAAGATGCTGATCCCCTTGACTGACTTCATGCCCCCTCCGTCTCCCCAAAAATTCGGAGTGCATCTGTAATGCCAGTTCACACCGGAATAAAATTTAGACTCCCGTAAAAATGTACGACGATCGCATACATCTTAAACATCTAGATCGGTCTGACAGGGCGTTGACTTAATAAGAAGAGCGGAGAAAAAAATAAATGAATAGGCTCATTTTGATACGCTTTGACGCCGCGAAAGGCCCATGAATTCACGATTCCTCTTGATATCCTGCTTCACGCTCTTCATGGCCCTGGTCCCTTCCACGGCCTTGGCCTATCCGGAATTCATCGGCTACGGCTATGTCTCATGTGTGACCTGTCACTACAACACCCAAGGGAACGGTCCGCTCAATGATTACGGTCGTGCTCTTTTTGCTTCGGAAATTTCATCTCGGTCCTTCTTCCCCGAAACTGTCACGGACGAAGACCTCGCCGAAGCGTCGGGCTTTCTCGGCAAAAAACAACTGCCCTGGTGGCTTCGCCCGAGTTTCAAATACCGCGGGCTCCTGTACCGAACCAATCCGGGTTCTAGCGAAAGCCGCAGCCGCTTCATCGTCATGCAAGAGGACTTCAATCTCACTCTCATCCTCGACCAGGAACAACGCTACATCGTCTCCGGAAACATCGGCGTCGGATATCATCAATCCCCGGGCGAGCCTGAGCCGACGAAAGTTTGGCTTTCGCGGGAGCACTATTTCCGCTGGAACTTGTTCGAAAAGCTCTATCTCACCATCGGCATGATGGATAAAGTCTTCGGCATCCGCCTGATCGACCACACCGCCTTCAGTCGCACCAGACTCGATATCAACCAATACCGGAACATTTCAGGAACGCTCACCCACGGCATCGTCGCCCATTGGATCGAGAGTGAATGGGAACTGACCGGGCACGGCTTTATCGGCAACCTCAACGAAGAGGAAAACTTGCGCAAGCGGGGTGGTTCCTTAATGTCGGAGTTCACGATGGGCGAAAATAAGCGCGTCGGTTTCTCCGTTCTGACGGAGGGAAGCCCGACAGCCAAGCAAAACGCGTTCGCCGCTCATGGCAAACTCGCGGTTTCACACGGTTCCGCTCTTCTTCTTGAGGCCGGCTTCCACAAGAAAGAAGATTCATCCACGATGTCGAATCTGAGCGGCTACTACGCCTTCGCACAAACCACGGTTCTCCTGAAACGGGGCTATAACCTCTTGAGTGTCGCCGAGTTTTACAAAAGCAAACAGGACGAACACGATCTTCCGGAAATGTACCGTTGGGGCGTCGGACTTCTGTGTTTCCCGCTGCCACGAGTGGAAATCCGTTTGATCGGCCAAGACCTCCGATATTGGTCTCAGGATAAAGGAGACAAAGATTCATGGAACGCACAGGCGCAGTTACATTTGTCGTTTTAATCATTCTTTTCACCTGTGCGCTCCGCTTAACAGCAACGGCCGCGACGGAGACGGGCTCGATCAACCGGAGCCGTTTTTCATTCGAAGCCATGACGTGGCAGGAAATACTACGCATTGAAAAGACGGATGGAAGCGTCGACTCCAGCGTCGCCAACTTCAAAGGCTCCGGCTTCGCCTTCGAACGCCAGTGGCGCTCCGATATGACCGCCTGGGCCGTGGGCGCCTCGTTCAGCGTGGGCGCCGCGTCCGGCGGCGGCACCTCACCCGATTTCATGTACAAGCAGGGCGATCTCAGTTGGTTAATGTTCGCTTTGGAGCCCAAATATATCTGGGCTCTCAGCGAGCAAATCGATCTTCTTGTCGGAGCGACTGGATTTTACCGGCACATCGAATGGCCCCATTCGAGCAATTTCCGTGTGACACCGGCGCCCGACTTCAACGGCGCCCTGTTCGCCGGCTTGGATCTTGTTCTCTCGCCTCAATTCGTTTTCCGGCAAACATTCGGCTTTAGCTCCGTCGATGCGGGGCCTTTCTGGCGGTTTGCGATCGGATATAACCTTTAACGTTTATTTCTTCTTGAGTGGAACTTTGACGTGAATTTTCACGTCGTCCTTCACTCCTATACCCATGTATCGAATGCCCGTGATGCCGTAGTCGGAAAGCTTGATCTGGAAGTCCGCTTGCACGAAGTCGCCTTCGATCCGGTAGGTTCCTCTAACCGGTTTCTCGACTCCCTTGATTTTGAGAATACCTTCACCTTTTCCATCCTTGCCAACTCCGCGCACCAAGATGGCTTCGGGAAACTTCTCGACCTCGAGGTACTTTTCACGAGCGTGTTTATCGCGCAGCGAGATTCCTGTCTTCAAATTTTTCAGACTGACAACGATGTTTTCAGCTTTGACGGAACCTCCCTCTCCCAACTCCACTTCACCTTGGATGTCGTGCGTTTTCGCCTTGAAGTCGCCGGCCGGAGTCAAAGTCACATCGACCACCACCTCACCCTCAGCGTAAGCGAGTTCAAATGAAAGAAGAACCGAGAGACCTAAAAACAAAAATCTTTTCAACGCCATAGTTTCAGCCCCATCGACAACCGTTATAATGATTGAATCCAGTTTTTAATCGCCTCGACTTCGGACGCCGTGATGACGTTCCCGACAGGCATATTCTTGTTCGGATTCGAGCCTTCCGAACCGATCAGCCTATAATACATTTTCGAAGCCAAATAGTTCTTCGGCACGACCAATCCTTGGCTGACAAAGTACGAATTCGAGTAAATCCAATTTGTATGGGCATGGCAAGAAGTACATTTGCCCGCAAGAATCATCTGTACTTCGGCCGGTAAACGATCGACGCTTCCGTCGCCGCCTCTTTCGTGAAGAGAGAGGTCGTAGATGACCCCCTTGTAATCCCAATTTTCTGCCACGAAACGAGACAATGTGTTCAATCCCGCTCCATTGAACGCATCCGCCAGAACCATCACCTCGCCGAGCGCCAGCGCCGACGACCCGCCGATCCGGATCTGTCGAAACACGACCGGAATGGCATTCGGCTCCCCGACCGTCTCGACCTCGCTCATGACTTTCCGTCCATCCACCAGCACGGTCATATCGCCGGGCGCCTGACCGAATGAAACAGCGATTACGATCGGCCCTTCTCGTTCCTCAAGGAGATGCTTCCGCACCGAGCGGCCATTGGCCGACTTTTGCGTGGCGACGAGGAATCCGTTCTCAACTGCAAGAGAAAGTTCGTCTGAATCATCGCCGGGAGCGATCTTCAAAAGGTTTCCGTTCAGCGGACCGAACAAAACAAAAACCGCCGAATACGTCGAAGACGCAACCTCTTCGGCTGCAACCAAAGTCACTCCGTTGGGAATCGAATAAATCTTTTTTTTCTGCTCCGTGACCTCGATCCGCGGCCCCAACGATGGATTCGTCGAATTCAGATCCATGCCGCCTAAACGGGACGGAATCGATGAGACGTTTCCGCTTCCGGGTTCACCGGTCGAATCCTGAGCCGACGCCCAAATTTTCAGATTCCCGGAAGCGAAAGCCCGCTTCAACGTTTCTTGATCGGTTTGAGTCCGGAATTCAAAACTGGATTGGGCGTAAATAACTTCTTTTAAGGGCAAAATCTGGCCGCAATTTTGAAATGCGATAAGTCCCGCTAGCACCGATGCGACCGCGGAACCTATCTTCCATTTGGCCATCCCCAGCTCCCGTTAAACATATCCCGATATCTTTACGATCGTATCGGCCAGAAACGAGCTTTTCAACACGGCCCCCGTGATTCAAAATCATCTTATGTGGGTCGTCACGAAATGAGACACAGGACTCGCGAATGATCCGTTTTCACCTTCCGATGATTTTTTTCGTCATCAGCGCGGCCTCGATGGCCCACGCGGCGATCGTCACGGCCTTCAGATCTCCGCGCGTAATTCTAACCCTGAGCGATCACGAAGACGCTCTCGTCCACGACACCGTCGAGATCTCCGACTCGAGCGGCAATCTCATCGCTTCCGGCAAAATTGTTAGACGAAAAGGCTCGCAGATCGCTGTGCAACTCGAAAAAGGTGAGGTCTCCGTCGGCACGAAAGTCAGGTTAAGACGCATCTCTTCGCGCTGGAAATACGGCGTCTCGATCGGCGCGTCGGCTGTCCAACAGTCGGTCCGTCTCACGAATCAAACACGAGTCCCGCTCGCGGGCACCACGCCACTCATACGTTTGTCCGCCTCCGAACGCTTTCGGTCTAGCTGGGAATGGGAAATCGGCCTGACATTCGAATACTTCCTCACGAGGGGGAGCGTCGCGTCCGACGCATGCGGGGGTTCCAGTTTTTGCCGGATCGAAACCTTGAACATGACCCCTTTCGCCCGCGTCGGCTGGCTACCGTTCGGAGATTCCTTTTGGAACACCCAACTGCGCACGGGAATCGACGCCGCTCTTCCCGCGGCTCCCGACTCGAACATCGTGGAGATGGCGAGCTTCCAACCGATCGTGACGGTCGTCGGCGGCTGGGCGGGCCGCATTCCCCTTGAAGAGAACGCCATTATCCTGACGCTTGAAGCTGGATGGCATCCCGGCACTTCCGATTCCTCTCTTTTCCGAATCGCCGGACTAGTCGGCTACAGCTGGTGAACTCCTCTGACGGACGGTCCAGGTCCGCTTGCAAAATCAAAACACCCATGACCTAAAATCAGAAGGCGCGACTCGCGTCGCGCCCCAAAAAGGAAACTTCGATGCACTGGTCTTCGACTCTTTTACTCTTAACCGTCTCGAACGTCTTCATGACGTTCGCCTGGTACGGCCACCTGAAGAACCTGAACTCGAAACCGCTCTATATCGCCGTTGTTGTCAGCTGGGCGATCGCGTTCTTCGAATATTGCTTCCAGGTTCCGGCCAACCGGTACGGCTTCGGTTATTTCACTCTTCCGCAGCTTAAGATCATTCAAGAAGTCATTACGCTTCTCGTTTTCCTCGGATTCGCCGTCTTTTATATGGGCGTAAAACCCACCTGGAATTTCCTGTGGGCCGGCTGCTGTTTGATCGGGGCAGTTTATTTTATTTTCCGAGACGGGGTCTGAGCGTTCAGGCCAACCTCTCTTCCTTCACGATGCGTCCGTCGGCGATTTCGCTGACTTTACCCGTGAACACGCTCAGATCCTCCCGGTCGTGCGTGACGAGCACGGCCGGAATCCCTTCGCGGTCCAAAACCCTGCGCACGAGGCGCCGCGCTTCCGAGCGCAAATGAGCATCGAGTGCGGAAAAGGGCTCATCGAGAAAAAGGAGTCTCGGTTTCGCGATCAGGGCGCGCGCCAAAGCCACGCGCTGTTTTTCTCCACCTGAAAGGACCGCGGCTATCCTATTTAAGCACGAAGCGAGTCCCAGAGTTTCCACAAGTTCTTCCAGACGGGTCTTGTATTCCTCCTTGGAAACGCGTCTCGCTTCCGCCGCGAAACGAATGTTTTCCTCGGCCGTCATGTGGGGAAACAATTCGTACGATTGAAAGACGACGCCCAAGCGTCGCTCAGGCGTCGGGAGCCGGGCGAGATCCACGCCATCCACAACCCATGCGAATCCCGGCTCGGCCCAATCGAGCCCCAGCAAGAGACGGAACATCGTGGTCTTGCCCGAGCCACTGGCCCCCCAGAGCGCGGTAACGCCCTCGTCGAGAATTTCCCATGCGGGGACATCAATGAGAAAATCCCCGTAATCACGCCTGAGGTTTCTGACCCAAGACATTGCCGACTCCAACGAAAAGTCCAAGGGTGACGAATCCACCCAGAATGACGAACCAAACGAGAAAGGTCGCGATGTCGAGACGATAAGATTCCATAAGCCCGTTGACCGCCATCGCGACGGTCATCGTGCGCTCCGCGACGACTCCCGAAAGCGAAAAATCGCCCCAGGCCCATAAGCCGCAAAGTCCTCCGAGAAAAAAGGCCGGACGGATCACTTGTGGCAGCACGATTTTCCGAAAAACCAGGCCCGGGCCGGCGCCAAACGTACGCGCGATCGTCACTTGCCCTTCAAGCGAATCAAGGAGGGCCGTCCAACGGAAACGCAAAAACGATGGTACCGTGACAAGCGTCATCGCCAACGCGATTTTCACGTAGCTGGCAAACCCCAGGTCGCGCCAAACGATGAGAAGGGAAAAGCCCACCAGCACCGAACTCGGGGCTGCGTAAGCCGTGACGATCTTCCGGAAAAGCCCCTGGGGCCGTACGTAAGCGATAAGAAGCAAGAAAACAACGGTGAACAAACCGGCCAGAAAACCGACAAGAACGGAACCCGCAAGTAACGACGGCAGCTGCGCCATCAACGGGGGAAGTGCGAAAGCCCGCCGCGCTCCGGCTATGACCCCCTCAAGCAGCCCGATCACCAGAATCAAGGAGGCGAATAATGGGACAATAAGACCCGGTTTCCAAATCAAGAATGGGATACGCCTAAAAGTCGGCGCAGCTGTCTCGTTCCGCATGCGCCCCAAAACAAATGAGAACGCAATCAAAGTCAGAGTCTGCAACAACGCCAGACCGATCGCTGCCGTCCACTCTCCGCTCACCCGAATTTTCTGATAAATCAGAACTTCGATCGTGGAAGCCCGGGATCCGCCAAGTGCGAGTGGAACGGAGAAGCTCGCGAAGCAGAGGACGAACACGAATAAGAAAGCCAAAAGGAGGTCGGGTTTTAAAAGCGGAAGCGCCACCCTTCGGAAAAACTGGCGCGCGGTTGCGCCTTCCACCCAAGCGAGTTCCGCGTAACCGCAAAGCTTCGTGCGAATGACCTCCGCGAAAACGACGCTGAGTAGTCCGGCGTTCAAAAGAACGTGAACGAAGATAATTCCCGTAAGACCTCGAGCCCAAGGGAAAAGCTTCATCACCGAGAGCAATAAGAGAATCACAGGCCCGGCGTTGGGCAAAAGGGCCACTCCTTCCGCGAAGCGCGAAAGACGACCATCGAGCGCCAAGAGCCCGAAAGCCCCGATCAAGCCAAACGCGATCGAGAAAATCGCGCTCAAAGCAGCCTGCAGGGCCGTCACGCTGATAACCCAACCGACTTCCGAAGTGAGAGGGATCCGGAAAGAAAGATTGTTCGCGATAATGACTATAAAGGGAAAAAAAAGGGCGAGCGCTGAAAGAGTTCCGAGAAAAACCCGAGACCTCTCGATCTGGAATGAATGACGCCTCTGACTTACCATCCGAGACTTTGCCAGCGTGAGAAGAGTTCGTCTTTCTGTTTCATCAATTCGGCCTGCTTGTCGAAGTCCATGACGCCGATCGAGGCCGGTAACTCGGCGAAGACGCCTTCAGCCACCCCTTTCACGACCGGCAACATGAAGTTCTTCCGCATGATCACCGCTTGAATTTCCGGCTCAAGCATGAAGTTCACGAACTTCTCGGCGTCTTCACACTGCTTGCAGCTTTCCGGCACACCGACGAATTCAACCTGCGTGACATGGCCGCCTCTGAAAATCGCCGCTTTGTAACTGCGATCATTCTCTTCGAGGATGTGGTAGAGCGGCGACGTCAGATACGAAAACACCATCTTCGCCTGCCTCTTGGTGAAAAGACCGTACGAAGCCGACCACCCTTCGCTCACCGAGTGTACATTGGATTTCAGGCGCTCCAGGAATTTAAAGCCGTCGTCCATGCCGTATTCACCGACGACCCACAACAGAAACTGAAGCCCGGGCGTGCTCATGCGCGGGTCTTGAAGCGCGATCGCACCGCGGAAGCGTTCGTCGAGCAAGTCGTCCAGCGATTGCGGCGGCTCGATTTCACCTTCGCGGTAAATGAACGCCATCGGAGCCCAGTCGTAGGGCACGAAGCCTTCTTCCATCCAGCGTCCGACGCGCAGCTGAAGCTCACCGACGATGTCCGCCGTCACTTTCTCGTTCAGCTTTTTCCATGGTCTCGCTTGCGCCGCATCCGCAACCGTCGCTTGGTCAAAACCGATCACGACATCCGCGGGGAAGAGCTCGAGCTTTTTCAAAAGCAGACCTGCGTCGCCGCCGTCTTGGAACTCAACCTCAATTCCGGTCTTCTCTTTAAAACGCGAGCCGATCTCAGGCCCCGGCCCCCAGGAACTGATAAAAGACGAATAGGCGACCACGCGAAGTTTTTTCTCAGATGAGGTTCCTTTCAGATCGTTGAGTAAGTAAACCAACGCGGCCACGACAGCCACGAGCGCGACGAGAATTGGCAAAGCCCGCAACGCCGACCGCTTGACTCCTTCGCCCATAGACACCCCACCCATTTACCACCAGATACCGCGCCGACGTTTATAAAAGTAGTAGTCAACACCCAGGCAACGGCCGGCTCCCATCCATCCAATCGTAAAATGCAAAACGGTTAAGAAAGTGACCAACGACTCGCACGCTCCGGGTCCGACGGCGAAGAGAGTCGCGACAACGAGCGCCAGCGCGATGAGTGCGAAGGGCCGGACCATGTAGCCGATGATGTATGAAATGCCGATCGCCATCTGCAGAGCTACGACAACCCCGGCAACGTATTGCCAATTCGGGATAGCGACTGCTTCCAAAAAGGCTTTGTACCACTCGGGTGCCGTGCTGCGAGGGAGAAAAGCCCGAATGTCCTCCGCCAAATAAGCGTGAGTGAGGAAATCGCCCCGAAGCCGCATGAGGGCCTGGTTAAAGTAATAGTAGCCCAGGAAAATGCGTAAAAACGCGATCGGCAAAAGATGGCCGGAATATTTGATACTTTCCACGAAGGCGATGAGCATGCCTCATCCTCCCCTATGCCTCGGTCGAGGTCAACGACGGGCCCGACTCGACCTTTGGCCGAATCGCTTCTCCCGGACTCACCTCACCGTCCATGCTTCATATAAACTCAAAACAAGGTGAAGCGCCGCGCAGGAGGGAGATACCGATACAATCGGTCCCGCGGCCGAGTCGGGAGGTGCCATGGAAGGTCCACGTCCTCCTCATGAGTCCGAATTTCCGAATGTCGTGAAGTTTCTGGATTCGCAGCTGAGACCGAACGAGAGCTGGTCAATCGCCTCAGAGTATCCAATCGCCTTCAGCGAATCCAATCTCAACAATATTCGAATCATCACCGAACGCGATCAAGTGGTCTCGCACGCGGTCTTCCGCCCGATGATCATCAAAACCCCTTCGGCGGTCTTAAAAGTCGCGGGAATCGGAAGCGTGGTTACGTCAACCGGCCGTCGAAACGAGGGGTTAAGCACGAAGACCATTCAAAGCTGTCTTGAAGCTGCACAGTCTCTGGGCTGCGATTTCGCGATTCTTTGGACCAATATTTACGACTTTTACCGCCGGTTCGGCTTTGAACTGGCCGGGACGGAAATCAGCCTTCTGCTGGATCACGAAATCCCCATCTCCGATCAGAACTTGAAAATCATTGAAGGGAACAAAGTCTCCGCGGAAGCGATTCAGCGTCTCTATAACCAACACACGGTTACAACGGTCCGCACGCTCGAAGATATCCGGAAATACCTACAAATTCCAAATAGCCGCATTTACACCGCTTGGGGAAGCGACGGCCAATTGCGGGCCTACGCGATTGAAGGAAAAGGAGCCGACCTCAACGGCTACATCCACGAATGGGGCGGCGGCGTTTCCGCTCTCATACCGTTGTTCGCGCACATCCGCCGGACACAAGGGCGCCCGATCACTGTCATCGCTCCCCGCCATTCGCAGAACCTCATCCGGCACTTCACGAGTCACGGGGTCGCCGTCAATCACGGCTATCTCGGTATGATCAAGATTCTCAACTTCGAAAGCTTGTTCGCGAAGATCCAGCGCCACGCCCGTTACCTCGGCGTGGGCGACTTCTCGATCGAAAAGCGGGAAAACCGCTTCGTAATCTCCGTCAAATACCAGTCGTTCGAAACCGAGAACGAGCGCGATATCGTCCGACTTGTCTTCGGACCGCAAAAACCGCCGGAGATCCACAACTTCGGAGCGGCCGGCGCCACGCTTGAAAAAATCCTCCCCGTTCAAATGTGGATTTGGGGGTGGGACTCGATATGAAACCGACGGTGCGGGCCGCCTTCTTCCTCACCCTCTTTCTCGCACTTGCGTCCTGCGACCTCGATGACGGGCCGGTGGCGCCAGACTACGGCCCCGAAGTCTCCGTTGAGGAAATTTACCGGGCGATGGAAAACCTCTACCGCGACTCCGATCCTCTTCAGACGAAAGTCGGGGCCTTTGTGCATTTTCGAACCACGGACACGATCGCGGGCGGCCAGCTCATTTTTCACGCCGCTGACACCGGCCACACCGTGGTCCGACGTGTGGAGTCCGAATGCATCACGACCTTCCACATCGTCGAAAAACGCTACACCCATAAACAAGACGGAACGAGTGACCTGCTGACACGCGAACTCGAACTTCCATTCCAAACATCGTCGAGCGGCTCGTGCGCTTCAACGGACGCTGTCACGCCGAAAGCGCTTCCGACCCTGAAGCTCACGTCTGATGAACCGGTGCGCGTCACCTTCCACTACTTAAGAGAGTGGGAAACGCGCGGTCCAGCTCCCGAAGCGGTTCGCGCGCGCCCCCAAGGGAATCCGAACTGTCTCGGGATCCCCAACTGCGAACTCACCTACCGACACGTAAGTTTCGATCTCGTTTATTGGGACTCGCCGCACGGGAGTCTCACGCGGCTCGAATATGTCACGAGCCCGGATATTCCCCAAATCAGCGGATTTAACATGGCTCCAATCTTCTTTTACATTCCAGGCCTTTTCAAAAGTTGTCTCACTCAGATGATGCCCCTCGGAGACGGCGATCTTGAAACTCTCGTCACCGAGTGCCAAGAAGTCGTCGATTTCACCTACGAGGCCGAGCCGAATCCGACGCCAACGCCCTGAGCCTTGCTGTCCCTCCGCCTTCTTTGGCAAGATCGTTCCGAATCGAAAACCGAAGGAGGTTGAGCCATGAACGCGGTCACCAAGAAAGTCGCCGTTGTCCTTTCCGGCTGCGGATATCTCGACGGCGCGGAGATCACTGAAGCCGTCAGCACCTTGATCGCCCTTTCCGAAGCCGGCGCCCAGTACTCATGCTTCGCGCCTGATGTTGAAATCAAAGCGGTCGACCATATCAAGAAAAGTCCAACTACAGAGGCCCGCAACGCTTTGACGGAAGCGGCCCGCATCGCCAGAAGCGAAATCCAGAATTTGCGCGAGTTAAAGGAGAAGGACTTCGACGCCCTGGTCTTCCCGGGGGGATTCGGGGCCGCGAAAGTTCTTTCGAGCTGGGCGACCGACGGTGCGAACGCCAGCGTTCACCCCGAGGTCACGCGTGTCATTAACGAGTTCCATAAAGCCGCAAAACCGATCGGTGCGATCTGCATCGCTCCCACATTGATCGCGAAAACTCTCGGCTCGAAAGGTGTGAACGTCACCATCGGAAACGATGAGGGAACGGCCGCTGAAATCGAGAAAACCGGAGCTCGCCACGTCAATTGCCCGGTCACGGATTACGTGAGCGACCGCGATCATAAAGTTTTGACGACTCCGGCTTATATGTACGAAGCGAAACCTTTTGAAGTCTTCACGGGCATCCGTAAGATGATCCGCGAACTCGTCGAAATGGCCTAAAAAAAGTCCGCCGCCCGAGCAAGGCGGCGGAACTCGAAAGTGTATTGGTCAACTCCTCAGAAGTAGCAAATTCCGATTGCACTCGACACATACGGACCGAACGGCGAACGGCAAGACTGGCCGTCCGGGCACGGCTCGGAATCATCGCAAACCCGCAAGACCGGCGGCACGCTCGCGCCCGTGTTCGGCGGATACAATCCTTGAACCGAAGACGGAACGAACGTGTTCGACGACGGGTTATACATGTAGTAAACCGGTTGTCCGCTCAAGCCCAAATAGACTTGGTTATTGGAGACGCAGCCGAGTCCTTTGCTGGGCGAATACACGAGTTTTCCGCTCGAGCAAATCGGAATAAACAGCTCGGACCCCAAACCAACTCCTGCGGAGTGGTTGCGCACGTTGCTGAAGCCTGGATGAACTCCGTAATTGAAGTTACATTGCCCGTACGCCGCGGTGTAGGCGTAGGGATTCGTCTGGAGCAGGAAGCAGTTCGCGGACATCTCCGTCTCACCCTTCCGCTCTTCCTTGTTTCCGCAGGCTACGAACGTCGCCAAAAACAGTCCCAATATGCCGCCGAGTAAGAGTTTCTTGTTCATTTCGGCACCTCTTTTCCGGTTGCCAATGCCTCACCCTACGCAAGGCACTGGAATACCTACGAGGTCTTAGAGCAGAGTTCGTGCCAAGCACGAGAGACGCAACCGTCGTCTGTATCCTTCTCAGCCTGTCTACTTCCTAGACACGGCCGCCAAACGGCGGCAACCACGGGGAGTTCTAGCGATGTGAAACGAAGACACCGCGCCCTTACGCGAGAAGCTCCTTTTGCGCCCGACCTAATTCTTGTTTAAATTGATTTTAAAACCCGGCAAGTAGAGGAACAAATGACCTCGCGAAACGTGAGAACTTTCGTGAAACTCGGCCTCATCCTTTTCACCTTCGCAGCGTGCGTGACCATGCCCCGGTCGGCGCCGCCGATCACGAAGCCTGCGATTCCTGACGGCTTTGTCGATCTTGCCTCCGTCGCTCCGGATATCCAAATCGAAATACGTTATGCGACTGCGTGGAATTTCTACGGTCAGCCGGTTCCCGGTTACCACTCCAACCGTTGTTATCTGACCCGCGAAGCGGCGACAGCTCTCGCGAAAGTGCAGGAAGAGGTTTCAAAGCAAGGTTATTCGCTCCTCGTCTTCGATTGCTACCGTCCGCAACGCGCCGTCGACGCTTTCGTCAAGTGGACGGAAAAGGGGCCGGACTCAACAACCAAAGCCTTCTTTTACCCGGCCGAAGAAAGAAAACTACTTATTAAAAGAGGGTACATCGCCAGCAAATCGGGACATTCTCGTGGAAGCGTCGTCGACCTCACCCTCGTTAAAAAGGATGCAATCCCAACTGCTGCCGAAGGGAACCTGCGCTTTAGAGAACATTTTATGGACTGCCGGACAACGAAAGGAACCGAGTCGACAGGCCAGCTCGATATGGGTACGGCGTTCGACTGCTTCAGCGAGCTTTCGCACACCGACTCGTCAAAAATCTCCGAGAAAGCTCGCAAGAATCGTCGTCTACTCAAATCCGCGATGGAGAAGCACGGCTTCGTCAACTACGAACTTGAGTGGTGGCATTTCGTACTGAAAGACGAACCGTTCAAAGACCACTACTTTGATTTTGAAGTTCTATAGGTCGACCCAATAGTGCCTTTTGGGGACGGTCATTTTTTCATTCATGTACGTCGTGAACTCGCGGATGCCATTGTTCTCAATCGTCTTGATCGACCCGACGTTGTCGTCGTCGCAGGTGATCAGAACGCGCTTTAACGTGAGTTCTTCCCGGCAGATCCGCAAAGCCTCTTTTAAGATGCGTGTCGCGTACCCTTGCCGACGAAATTTCGGCACGACTCCGTAACCGATATGGCCCGCATATTTCTCAAGATACTCATTTAAACGGAAACGAATTGAACATCGGCCGACAATCTCACCGTCTTCATTAAACGCAAACAAAAGAAAGCCGGGAACAATGCCTTCCGTAAGACGGTCATCCGACTCTAGGTCCTCCAACTTCTTCAACAGCTCTTCGAAGCTCAATTTCAAAGGATCGAGCATCGGAATGAACTGGAATCCTTCCTCATCCGGAAAAGCACGAACCGCCGCATAAAAAGTTTCTTTGTCTTCCGGTCTCAATCGCCTCAGTTGCATTCTGGACCTCTCGTTTTCAAGCTCTTATTCAGATTCGCTTTGCATTCCCCCAGCAGTAAAGCCGAAAGAAGGCCTCCAGCGGCTATCAAAGGCACAACGAGATATAACAGCCGCATACCCTCTTCCCCCTCATACGTAAATTCCAGGAGTAAGCTCGTAAAGAGAAGAGCCGCCAGCATTCCGCCTCGAGAAACTAAACTTACGAAACTGAGCACGCTGGCCCGATGTTCAGGCGGGGCATGCGCCGCCACATGACCATTGAAAATCGACCTTAAGAAAAAATACGACACTTGCGCCAGCACCAAGCTAATGGCGACCGACACCCTCTGCTCGCTCACGCCCACAAGGGAAAGCCCAAGAGTCCAAACGATAACTAACCCAATCATCCTCTCAACGCGAGTTTTTCTAAAAATCCAGCTCACGAGTGCAGATCCGCCACAGAACACAGCGAAGAAAAACCCGAACACCATTCCGCTTTCACCGAACACGCCCGCTACCAACGGCTGCCAGTAGTGCAGCATCGGCTGCACTGCGAACTGCATCGCGACCGCAAGCGCCGTCAACTCAAGGAGAACTTTCGAGTTTCCGACGGCAGATATTGAGGTTCTCGCGTCGAGCAGGAGCGAATTAACAACGGAAGCCGACGCGGACATCTCTTCTCTTCCGTATCTCGAAGAGCCATCGGGCATCCAGAGCAAGAAAAGAAAAAGAAAAACCAGAGAAAGCAGAGCCGCGAGGTAGGCATGAATATAGAATCCCCCTTCACCCGCGAGAAAGCCGCCAAGAAGTCCGCAAACTAAGACCGCAAACTGATTGAGACTCCCGTTCGTGTGGAAAAACTCCTGGATATTCCCGTTTTTGACCTCGCCGACTTCCAACGCCCACGCTTCATAAGAACCTGACCACAAGCAGAGTGAGAGAGCCAAAAACGCTTCACCGAGAACCAACACCGAAAGATGGCCGGCGTGCATGAAGCACGAGAAACCGAGAACCCCAGCAAGCACCGAAAATAAGAGACTCCGTTTCCTCCCGAAGTAGTCACTGATCACGCCACTCGGAAATTCTCCCAACAAAACGACGATGGCCTGAACCATCTTCAAGAGGGAGACAACCGAAGGCGAATACCCAAGTTTCAAAAGGTATGCGACGGAAACGGCGCCCACGAACATACGTCCACCTTCAAAGACGCTATCGACGGCCAGGACTCTAGCTTTAACGCTCATCACGCGAAGCTCTCCCATTTTTGGGTGTACTGATAGCTGTCGATCACCAGTCTCCTGTTGAGAGTTTGCAGATCTTGGCCAGCAAAATACCGGATGACTTCATTCGCCGCGATGGATGCAACCAGAGAGTTCAACGGACCGAAAGACGCAGCTTTGTACCCTGGATTAACTTGAACCGTGTCCGTTGACTCGTCGGCGAGTTCGCTTTCTCGCTTCGCATTCGCACCAACAGTGAGCGGGCCGATCACTCCGCAATGCTCGACATAGCCTGCGTTCAAAAGCGGCTTGTTGTACTTTTTCGATAAAAAATAAGTGAGCCTGTGAACCTCGGCTCCGCTGTCACCTGATAAAACCATCATATCCGCGGCCTCTGCCGCCCCTTCGAAGAGAGCAAGCGTTTCCGCGTTGAGCGAATACGAAATCGTCCGGACGCGAACCTTGGGATTCCGAAGCGCCAATCGCTTCGCGGCAGCCTCCACCTTGGGCTTTCCGAGATCGCTCAGCTCGAAAAGAGTCGCTCTCGTTAAATTGGACAGTTCCAATTCGTCCTGATCAGCTAAAATCAATTCTCCTATACCGGCAGCGCCGAGAAGCATCGCGCAAGCCGAGCCGATTCCGCCCACACCGATCAAAAAGACCGACCTTTCCGCAAGAAGCTTTTGAATGTTCGTCGGTGCTCCGGAAAAACCGTAGTAGAGTTCGTGACGCGCGTACCGGGAATCCAAATCAATTACGGGAATAAGAAGCTTCAGAGCCAGAAGATCATGAAAGATATCGCCAGGTTCATGGTCGAATAGGAGGGCGATTTGGTTCAAAAGCTTTTCTTTCTCAACACATCCTTCGTTCTTGAGATAGCTGATCAAACGTAAAAGCGCCTCGGACCGATCCGATATTTCGTAACAATTGGGACTCATGAGTCCAATCCGCAACGTACGTTCACGTTTATGAAACTCGATTGAAAGAGCGGGATTCAATTGCCAAAGCGTGGGGTTCACAACCGACCTCTCAAAGAAAGAGGAGGCACCGAAGTGCCTCCCACAGCACTTAATTTCGAACCGTGATCGATTTTGTGCACGGATTGAGTTTTTTGACTTTGAGTGCTCTCATTGCCCTCCTCCTTTCGTTGCCGGAGGCCTTCTGCTCAAGACGTGCCGGCCGGCGAAAGTGAAATGGAGGGCTTAATTTTGAGTTGAACGAAACTCAGGAAACCGGTGTCCAAGAATTGAGATCCGAAACCCGGATTCAAGAACCGAACCTCGGGTCTCAAAAGCGAAATAAACGGTTCTACGAGCGAAATCTATTTAAAACGGCTCGGTGTTCATCACTCCACCAGAGCTTTTCGAAGGTCTCGCGCTCATTGGCGGAGGTAAGCGTTTTCAAAGGGCCAACGGGCCTCTTCGGCAAACGCGCCAGTGCCGAAACCGTCGCCGTCGCTTCGGTCAAAAGCCGACTCTCAAGACAAACGCCGTCGATCAGCCCGATTTGCCGCGCTTCATGCGCACCGAAGTTCACCGCCCGCAGCGCAAGTTGGCGCACGCGGTGTTCACCCAGGCGGCGTTCAAGCCGCGCGCCTCCACCCCAACCATAGCTCAGTCCGATCTTCCTTTGCCAAAAACCGAAAAGAACATGCGGAGCGGAAAGAATAAGGTCAAAAGCGCTGATCAGTTCCAATCCGCCGCCGAAACAATCGCCTTGCACCACACAAACCGTCGGAACTGGAAGCCGCGAAAGGTCATCCAGTATTGCGGCGATACGGCGGTTGATCCTTTGCCCCTCTTCCGCTTCCGTCAAAGCTGAGTAATCAGCTAAATTTCCACCGGAGCAGAATACACGCCCCTGGGCCGTAAAGATGAGACCCAAGTAACGCCCGCTCTCTTTTTGCAGAAGCGAGTAGAGTTCTTCAGCCGCCCGCAAACTAAAACTGTTGCGTGTGTCCGGATCGCAAAATTCCACGATCAAGAGGGAGTCGGTCCGCCGGCTTTTCATCAAACTCACGATCGCTTCTCCTAAAACTCTTCGATTCTCGTCTTTCTGATATCGGGAGCGCCGATGAACTCGATTCCGGCCGCCGCGCCTCCACGGAGCCCGTTCCGCCGCGTCCAAACGACCCGCGCGGGAACCGTGAAGACCCGTTTAGTCTTCCGGATCTCGATCGTCACCCGCACGCGGTCTCCCGCCCGAACCGGAGCGGGCGTGAGGAACTCAAGATAAGCTCCGCCCTTCGAGAGGTTGTACATCCAAGTCAAGAAGCGGTCTTTCGTATCGCAAAGTTCGATTTCTGCCTGCTCCTCGGTGTCGTAACGACGGTGAATCCTTTGGGCGACCTCCCTTTCGAGAAGCATCTTTCTTACGATGCCCACGAGGTCTTTATCAACGTAGGGTTTTTCCAAAAGGACGATTCCCTTCATCGCCAGGAGCTTCCGCATAACGGTTTTGTCATTCGTCTTGGCAATGACGAGAACAGGTCCCATATAACCCCGCATCCGGAGATCGTAGAGATGGGTCATTTCGTTCGCGCTCCATTCCGGCAAATTGATCACGACCACCGTCATGCGCTCCTGAGCCGAGTAAACCAATCCTTGGGGATGCAGGCTGACAAACCGGACGTTTTCAAACTCGTCTTTCAGAACGTCGAACTTGCGACGGACGATAAAGTTCTCTTCTTCAGTTCGGCTTGCGATGTAAATATTGATGTCGAGCATTCCACGCCCCTTTTGCACCAACACCCTCATTGGTGCGAAAGCCTATCGGCTCGAAGTAGCCGGAGTTTTTGGGCTCGACACGTCTGAAATTGAGACCTGAGGTAAGGCGCGGCCGGTAGGGCGAATACCGGCCGACTAAAAAGAAAAGTCCGCCCCGGATGTCGAACTTTCGAACAGGGCGGACTCTACGCATTGTGTTTCAATTCTTAACGCTCGGCCGGCGGGACCCACTTGAGTCCGGACTTGCCGACCCACTTGCCACGCGGACGGTAAATCCGGTTGTTCGACCACTGCTCGAGAATGTGGGCGATCCAGCCCGACACGCGCGAAGCCGCGAAAATCGGCGTATAGAGATCGATCGGGATTCCCATCGAGTAGTAAACGGTCGCCGAATAGAAGTCGACGTTGGGGAGCAAGCCCTTCTTCGACTGCATGACGTCGTCTATGAGATCGGACATTTCGAACCAGTAGTGCTGGCCCATCTTCGCCGTGAGTTTGTCCGACATCTCACGCAGGATTTTCGCGCGCGGGTCGCCGTTTTTGTAAACGCGGTGACCGAAGCCCATGACTTTTTGTTTGTTCTGAAGGGCTTCTTCGATCCACGTCTTCGCGCGTTCCATGCTGCCGATCTCTTTCAGCATCAGCATCACTTGCTCGTTCGCGCCGCCGTGGAGCGGACCTTTGAGAGCGCTGATCGCCGAAACGATCGCCGAGTACATGTCAGAAAGCGAAGATGCTGTCACACGGGCCGCGAAAGCCGAGCAGTTCAGCTCGTGGTCAGCGTGCAAGATCAGACACACGTCGAAGTACTTGACGATTTCTTCATCGGGCTCCTGGCCGGTCAGCGTGTAGAAGAAGTTCCACGCGATCGACTTGGAAGGATTGGGCGCCACCAATTCCTGCCCCTTCCGGATACGCTCAAAAGCCGTCACAAGAAGCGGCATCTTCGCCGTGAGACGGAGCGCCTTACGACGATTGGCTTCCGAAGAAGAGTCTTGCGCTTCGGTGTCGAACACGCCGAGGAGGCTGACGGCCGTGCGCAACCACGCCATCGGATGCACGTTTTGCGTCGGAATGGTTTTCAACGAAGCCACGAACTTCGAGTCGAGGTTCATTTCCGCGTAGAGCGCGCGTTTGAAATTCTCGAGTTCGTCTTTATTCGGTAACCGATCGTTCCAAAGCAAAAAGACAGTTTCTTCGAACGTCGAATTCGCGGCGAGGTCTTCGATCGTATATCCGCGGTACGTCAGCGTCGCGTCGACGATGTACGAAATTCCCGTCGAGCAGGCAACGACGCCCTCTAAACCGCGGTCTACGGCCCCTTCATAAATCGGAGGTGTTTCTGCCATGGTCGATCCTTTCAACAGACAAAATTCTTTGTGTGTATGGTTCTAGGCTGATCTAGCAAAGACGCGGAGCCCTGACAAATAAACGTATCGTCTTTTTGCGCTCCGCGCACCCGTACGGGGGTCGAGTTTCCACTCTATTCAACGTTTTTTGCCAGCTTGATCACGCGGTCTTTCACTTCCGCAACGATGACCGTGATGTCGTGGGGCAACTCGCGGCCCTGGGTAAACCGCTCGATCTGATAGAAGATTTCATTTCTTAAATCGTGCACCCCAAGACGTGGTGCGGCGAGTACAGTCTTGTAAAGTCGCTCTTCACCAAAAGCTTCGCCATCGGGATTCACAGCCTTAACCGCGCCTTCCGATACCAGGATGATGCGGTCTCTTGGACCTAAAGAAAGGGTCTTGCTGGTCAGCGCGGCATTAAAACCCTCTTGAAAAGGCGTCGACTCCCATTCCAAACGCTGGAGTTTTCCGGTTCCGTAATGCAGGACGAGCCCGACCAGACCACCGACGCCGCTATAGGTCATCTCGAAGCTGCGGCGGTCAAACACGCTGTAGAACACATTGGCACGGTCCGAGGCCTGAATGGCCGGGACCAGCTCCTTCGCCATCATCTCGAGAATACGATCCGGCGGCGTGCCTTTTCGGGCCTCAAGCTGCCCGGTCATTTTGAGGAGCACACTCAAGAATAAAGCCGACATGCCATAACCGGACGAGCTGGCCAAAACAATCCCGAAACGAAATTTGTCCTCGTGTTCGAAAATATCGAAATAATCGCCGCCCGAGATGGGACTCGGAACGAACTTCGTGCTGAATTCAAAACCGGGAATATTCGGGAACTCGGTCGGGACTAAAGCTTTTTGAATTAAACTGGCGATCTTTAATTCTTGTCCGATCTGTTTAATGAACTGCTCAAGCTGTTCGTTCGCGCGGTTGAGTTCGTTGCGAAAAACCGCGAGGTCTTTTTCGCGCTCGTGAAGCTCGGCCTCCAGTTCGCGAACTCGTTGCTGCAAAGATTCGATCAGTTGTTGTTGATTCACTTCGAGCAACCTCTCCAAAGCGCAAACTGACTCGGCGCTCCCAATCGAGTTCCGGCGCCATCTCGAAATAAACGGAGTTCCATTTCGACTTCGCCCGTTCGCTTTTCAAATGTCAAGCCGACGCCACATTTTTCCTTCTTGCTTCAGGCAGTTGAATCCATTACCCCTCGAAGGCATGGATTCGTCGTCTGGAACTCCGGAAGGAATGGACCGAGACACCAACCGCTATTGGTCCAGTGACCGATTCCGGGTGGATGTTCGTCGAACCGTCGGCGGCGCGCAAAACCTCCTACGCGAGGTTTGTCGCATCAGCACGCGACTCGATACATCTGTCACGTACGAGCGCGCTTTGAAGCGGGCACAGTTCCTCGCCTACGAGCTCCAATCGGTCACGGTTCCGGAAGACACCGAGAGCGAACGCCTCGACATCCTCAATCGCTTCTTCTTTGAGGAGAAAGGGTTTCGCTGCCTTCCGCAGTCGGAGAGTGATTCCGCCGCAGCCTACCTCTTTCATCAGGTGATCGCACGTCGGGCCGGAGCTCCTTTGGTTCTCTCGCTTCTATACGCGTTCCTGGCCGACTCCGTCGGGGTCAAACTCGACTTTGTGGATTTGAACCCCACCTGTTTCCTGCGCTGGAACGACGGCGGCCGCTCGCGCTTTATCGATCTCACCCGCAATGGCCGCACGCTCACGAACGACGAACTGCTTGAAACCCTGCACTCCCGCTTTAAAATCACTTCGCTTCCCGCCAGCACGGTTTTCGAAACACTCGCGTTCGAGAATTACATCACCGATTATGTAATGGCTTTGAAGAAGACGGTCGATCCGGTCCGCGATCCCGAGAATCTGCTCTTCCTGCAAAACACCCTGATCACGTACCAACCGAGCGAGCTACCGCTTGTGGGAGAACGCGCCCTTTTGCACCGCCGTCTCGGAAACTTCAAACTCGCGCTCGCCGACCTTAAGCGGTACTTCGCGTTTCAAGACCGCTCGCGCGCACCGATGGATCTCGTGCACCTTTACGACGAAATGCTGCGTCTGCTTTCACCTGACAAACTGGCTCACTCTCGTGATGATGAACCAAGTACCTGAATGAATTGGGATTTCTGGGATTTCCGGACTTTATGCTTTCGGGATGAGGTCGATGATCGCGTTGAAAGATGCATCGAGGTGGCGTCGTGAGCCTTCGATCTTGATCACGAGCCATCTCTCCTTCTTAGGCGGTCTTTTTCTCCAA
>CALBDW010000085.1 GCA_937927435.1 uncultured Bdellovibrionales bacterium | reverse complement strand
GAGCTACAATCGGAAACCGGCTCGACAAACAAGCCAAGGAACTCGCCGAAATCGCGGAGACCAAACGCACGGAACAAGGCATATTGACCAAGCTGAAAAGCGACATCCTCTTCGACACCGGCAAGGCGGATTTGAAACCGCAAGCCGTTGAGAACCTCTATAAGATGGCCCAGATCCTTAAAAAATATCCGGAGAACGTTCTCACGATCCGTGGGTACACCGACAGCACGGGAAGCGCGAAAGTCAACGAAGAGCTCTCTCACAAGCGCGCCGCCGCGGTTCGCGACCGCCTCGTGGCGAACGGTGTTCCCGCCGAAACCGTCACGGTCGTCGGAATGGGCTCCAAAAACCCGGTGGCGAATAATTCAACTCCCGAAGGACGAGCCCAAAACCGCCGTGTTGAAATCGAAATCACCGTCGATGAAAGCAAAGTCCCGAAAGAAGGTTAAACCGTTCGGCTCTTGTACGCGGCGGGTATTATCCGATCCCTGCCGCGTACCAGAAGCAATGCATTATTCTTCTGAGACAACCCGCCTCACCTCTTTATTGGCCCGATCGCGAGATCGATTTTCACGTTGACCCTTTTAGACTCTCATCTAACCTGTGAGCATGACGAATATACGCATCTTTGTCACAGGCGGCACCTTCGATAAACGCTACGATGAGATCAATGGCCGCCTTTATTTCAACGATTCACATATCAACGAAATGTTGCGCCTAGGCCGGAACCAGGTGCCGGTTGAAATCCGCACACTGATGATGATCGACTCGCTCGACATGACGGACGACGACCGGAACCTCATCCTGCAATCGTGCAAGTCCGCGAAGGAAGAGCGCATCGTCATCACTCACGGAACCGACACGATGGAACTCACCGCGCGCGTACTGGGCGAAGCCAAACTTCCAAAGACGATCGTGCTCACGGGCGCCATGATTCCTTACGCCTTCGGCAGCTCGGACGGACTATTCAATCTCGGAGCCGCACTCGCATTCGCGCAGACTCTTCCCCACGGTGTTTACGTGGCGATGAACGGTCGTTATTTCAACTGGGATAATGTCGAAAAGGACCGCCGCACGGGAATTTTCAGGGAAAAAGCCGGATGAAAAAACGTCGCTGGGTCATCAAGGTCGGCAGCCAAATAGTTTGTTCGGGCGGTCCCCTCTTAATCCGCGCCTGGATGAACCAAGTCGCCCAGCTCCGTAGAATCCATAATATCGAGGTCATTTGGGTGACATCGGGTGCAATCGCAGCAGCCGCGGACCGCACGAACTTCAACGGAAAAAAACGGACGCTTCCGGAAAAACAGGCTCTCAGCGCCATCGGCCAACCGATCATCATGGATCTTTACAACGTCGCACTCGGGGTCACGGGCCAATTAGGAGCGCAGGTCCTCCTCACGGCGAGCGATATGAGAGACCCCGTCCGACGAAAAAACCTGATCAACACGCTTGAGAAACTTCTTGAATGGCAAGCCGTCCCGATCCTCAACGAAAACGACGCCGTCGCCACCGAGGAAATCCAATTCGGAGACAACGACTCCCTTTCGTCCCAGATCGCACGCGTCATGAAAGCCGAACGCTTAGTACTTTTGACGGATGTCGACGGACTTTACGACTCCGATCCCAAGACCAATCCGAACGCGAGATTGGTCTCGTACCGCAAATCGGTGCTCAAATCCGATCTGGAACGCGTGAAAGGGAACGCCACCAGTAGCCGTGGAACCGGCGGAATTTATTCCAAGCTGCTTGCCGCTAAAAACGCGGCCAGGTCCGGGATCATCACCCACTTGATCCGCGGAGACCTTCCCCAAGGCCTGCTTCTTCTCGCGGAAGGAAAGACCATCGGAACCCGTATCGGAGGACCGCCGTGAATGCGTTACCCCCCAAGATTGAACAGGACTTCGTGGCCCTACGGAAAGCCTCTCGCATGCTTCGGCAGCTCGATACCGGCGCGAAAAACGCACTCCTGCTTGCGCTCGCCGAACGGATCGACCGCGAACATCAGGCTATTCTCGACGCCAACGGCATCGACCTTGAGAACCTTGACGCCAGCACCACGCCTGCTTTTCGCGACCGCCTTGTTTTAAACGAGAAGCGGATCGGCGCGATGGTTGAAAGCTTAAGACAAGTGGCGGCTCTCCCCGACCCTGTGGGCGAAGTCGTCGAGTCCCGAAC
>CALBDW010000084.1 GCA_937927435.1 uncultured Bdellovibrionales bacterium | reverse complement strand
ACTTGCATTAAAAACGGATCCCGACGTGATCTTGATGGATATCATCATGCCGAGAAAAAGCGGCATCGACGCGACGAAAGACATTTTGAGCCGGCGGCCGGCGTCTAAAGTTGTCGCGTTTTCCACCGCGGACCAGGAGATCTTAGTTTCGAAGGCCATGGAGGCCGGTTGCGTCAGTTATTTGGTGAAGCCGTTTTCATCAGATGAACTGTTGAAAGCGATCAACGCAGCCACCGACTGAAGAAGGTCATGGAACAGGAGGTTGCATGAGCGAGTTCTTCTTCGTTCTTAAGTCGATGCTGATCACCGTTGCTGTGATTTTATGCATGCAAATCAAAATCGGATCGAGCACTCTCGAACAACGGTCACTGCAATGGATTCGTGAATCGAACGCGGTTTACGCCCTTCGCGGAGTCGCGGAAGGGGCCGTCGCTGTTTTCCACCAAGGGTGGAGCTGGGTGGAAAAATCGTGGCGTGACGTGAACTCTTCGAGCCGCGCCGAAAGCGGCTCGAAGTGGATTCATAATGACTGGGAAGAGGAAAGCGATTGAAGCCGCGGATTAGCGCGTGAACTTACCGCTATCCCGGATGGTGGCGGCTTCTTCATGACCGCCCGTCATGGGCCGAATCAGTCGGCTGTTTTCTTCCCGGCTTGCTTGAGAAGCGTAATGGCATGAGACGGCTTTTCGGTCATTCGTATTTGGGTCGCGCGGATTATATTTAGGAGCCGCGTGTACCGTTGAAGCCGTAATGATCAATGCAGCGAGGGTAAAAGCAGCTTTTTTCATAATGTCCTCCTCCCAACCAAGTAACTTCGTTATCAAGTTGTTCTGCTATTCCTATATTCGAAATCCGTGCCAGACATGGCGTCTCTGTGGTGCCGGATTTTTTAGTCTTTTCAATTGGTTATGTGGATAAAAAACGAAAGCCGTCGGTGAGTGCCGACGGCTCGTAATTTCGGTAGTCAACTGTCAAGAACGTCAACAGAAAGGATCAGCGCTCGAACGAGTTTCCGGACTCGGATGCCTCGGCCGTTTGCGTCGGATTGCACGGATCATAGGTGCCTTTGGGCAGAATCGAGGGCGTACTGCATTCACCGATGTCCGAACCCGCGTAATTGTTTTGATAGCAGCGGGCGCTGACGCAGATTTTATCGAAGCCACTGAGCTGAGCCGTTCTTAATTCTTCAACCGTCATGCTGTCCGTGTTCGGGTCATCCTCATTCATTTGCGCGAACACGGGGAGAGCCAGGAGCAGGAATGTGAATAGAATTGAAATATTCCTCATAGGAGGCTCCTTATTAGTTTATAAGCTCAAATCAGAGGTGGCTGGAGCGATGATGTCGAGCAAGTTGCTGAACGTTGACGCGATCTGGACTGCCACCGTCGGCCCGTCGGAGCTTTCTACTTTATTTATTTCTCCGTTTTTCTTGTAAGATACAACAATTGTGCCAACCTTAGGACGGGTAATAGTACCTGGCTTACCGGTCCGCTCGTCGTACTTAATTATAACCTCTTTTTTAGCCTGGTCGACAATTCGAGCGATCCGACCGCGCTCATCGTACGATAATTGGACAGCTTGCCCGTCGGTATTCCGTGCCGAAATGAGATTGGCTTTCTTGTCGTAGGCGAAATGGGTGTCACGTTTTTTGACAACCTTCCCTTTGTCGTCAAAGAAATATGTCGTAACTTTAGACACTTTGTTGAATTCGTTTTTATATTCGAAAAGCATTTTGGCTGTCGGAGTCGTTCTCTCCTTGATGAGGCCGTTCGCGTAATAGTCGAACGTCGTTGTGACCCCGTTCTTCTTGATCGAAAGCGGACGTCCGTTATCAGGATGATACGTTACGTCCAGTGAATCCGTGAGAGATTTCGTTAGGACGCGCGAGAGATAGCGCTGCCCGTTTTTCTTGGTTTTATACCAGAATTCAAACCGGGACTCGTTGACGACTTCGTTGTTGCACTTCTTGACCGCGATCGACCAGAAGTGGTCCTTCGGGTTCTGTTTGCTGGTTTCGTAAGTGTAGGTTTCGGTGCACGTGACGCCGCCGTTGGCCCGTTCGGTGAATGAAGTCACCCAGTCTTTCTTTTGGTTGTAGGTGATGGCTTTAAACGTGCCGTCAGGATAAATGATCTTCGTCAAGTTGTGGGTGTCGTCGTACTCATACTTGTACGTGTTTTTCCACATGTTGACGACTTCGGCCAGGTTTTCGCCCTTATATTTATATTGGGCCTTGATGCCGCCGGGACCCGTGATCTCTTTCACGCGGCGGTTTGGATAGAAGGTGAAAGTGAGGCGTTTGCCCGTGTTGTCGGTTACGTCTTTGAGGACGCCGCCGCTATAGGTGAGCTTCAGGTAGTTACCGTTCTTGTCGTAAAGAGCCGTAAGCTTACCTTCGGCGTTGAATCTTTGCGAAGAGCCGTCAGCGAGCTGGCGGGTGTAATTGACCCCGTCGAATGTGATTTTTTCGACGGACATGCCATCGGCGGTGTAGACCATTCCTTTAACAGGATTCGAGAATTTTTTGTCGAGACCCGCTTCTTTCGCCCATTCGGCCCGCACGTAGTTGTTGCCCCGGACTTGCTGGCGGAGTGTTCGAATTGTCTCCGGTGATGCTTTCGGGTTGGTTTTTTTGTAATGGGCGATGATTTCTTCAGTGAGCTTGTCGATTACGGAAGCATCGTACTTCGTCGGCGTATAGGTAATTTCCTGGCCTGCGCCGCACTCGGTGAGTTTAAGCCGTCCTTCCGGAAGTCGTTCAATGACAGTTTCAAATTCCGAGCACCAGCCGAAGCCGAACATCCCGACAAAAATGCTGCGGCTGTTGTAAGTCCTGTTGACACGGAAATTGTAGCCCAAACCCGAAATGTTTAAGTCGAGCCACGAGTCCGAATAGTTCGCGTTCCGCATATCGACGAGGGCGCGGCCCGCCGTGGGCAATGCCAACAGCGCCGTCAAGACCGATATCATCCATAATCGAGACATAGTCGGGCTTCTCCTTAGCTCACACATTGATTTTAACAATCTTTCTGATCATTAAGCCACCAATTACTTGGAGAGAGATCATAATCAAAAGCGCTACTAGACCTAGGGCAGTCGTAAAAAGCGGCGTCACTTGCTTCGGATCAATGATGTAGAAAACGAGCAGAAGGCCGAAGGGAACCATCGAGATGATAACCCCTTGAGTGATGCCTTGAGCGGTGAGTGCTTCGATTTTCTTCTCGACTTTTTGCCGTTCTCGAATCGTGTACGTGATTGTGGCGAAAGTCTCGGCGAGATTACCACCGGTTTCCTGCAAGATATTCACGGCCGTAACGAACATTTGGACGTCGGGCTTGGGCACTCGCATACCGAGTTCGTTTAGAGCTTCCGACATGCTTCGTCCGATTCTCATTTGGCTGAGAACAAGACCGAATTCCTGGCTGATCGGGTTCGGCATGTTTTCCACGACCCGTTCCATGCATTGTTGGACGGAGAGGCCGGCCTTGATCCCGTTTGACATCAGGGTCATGGCGTCGACCATTTGATCGACAAGGGCGTTGCAACGTCTCTCCCAAAGGCTTTTTACGAAAACCTTAGGAACCGACCACATGACGATCGTAAGTGCTCCGCCGAAGATGGAGCCTACGAGGATATGAGGCCAACACAAAATGAAAACGAGAGCTCCGAGGCCGAAGCTCATTGTCAGCATCGCCAGGGTGACTTTTTTCCTATCGGTCTCGACGAACATCAGTTCAAGGTAGTGGAGAACTTCCTCACGCTGTCCGAGACTTCGATCGTGCAGCCATTGCAGGATGCGGTCGCTCGTGAGGTAAGCGAAGAAGAACGTGAGGCCACCGATCGAAAGAATGATGCCCCATTCGGTGTCGAGGAAGAGATATCCGATGGCGGCGAAAACAACGATTCCGATGATAGGAATGAGATTGAGTGATTTTTTCTCTTCACTCATCTGCTACCTCCCGCCGCCTTCTTCATGGGCTGGGCAGGCTGTTGTTGCGAAGCTCCGATCGGCCCAGCCGCGGATTCAACGGTCGTCCCTGGTCCCGGATCGTTTGAGAACAGGCTCTTCGGAATAATGATCCCACGACGTTCGAACTCTTCGATAAACTTCGGAATAAGACCGGTCGCTTGGAACTGGCCTATAATTTTTCTGTTTTTGTCGAAGCCTTTCTCTTTGAACACGAAGACTTGTTGTTGCGTTACAACCTCTCCCTGCATTCCTTGGACTTCCGTGATCTCGACGATCTTCCGCGAACCATCCGACAACCTTTGGATCTGTACGATCAGATTCACGGCGCTCGCGATCTGTTCGCGAATAGCTTTGGCGGGGAGATCCATTCCCGCCATCATGCAGAGAGTTTCAAGACGGCCGATCGCTTCTTTCGAGTTGTTCGCGTGAATCGTCGTCATCGATCCGTCGTGGCCCGTGCTCATGGCTTGCAGCATGTCGAGAGCGGCTCCGTCACGGCACTCACCGACGACGATCCTCTCGGGACGCATACGCAGGGCGTTTCTCACCAAGTCGCGGATCGTGATTTGTCCCGTCCCTTCCATGTTCGGCGGCCGGGTCTCGAGACGCACGACGTGTTCTTGTTTCAGTTGAAGTTCAGCTGCGTCTTCGATCGTTACGATCCGTTCGTTAGCCGGAATAAAACCGGAGAGCGTGTTCAGCAAGGTCGTTTTACCGGAGCCGGTACCGCCCGAGATGATGATATTCATCTTGTTTTGAACGCAGATACGAAGGAACTCCATCATGTTGGCAGTCGCGGCGCCCCATTCTTTCACGTATGTTTCAGGGCTTACCGGAGTCTTTCTGAACTTACGAATCGTCACGGCTGGCCCGTCGATTGCGACTGGTTCGATTACGGCGTTCACACGGCTTCCGTCTTTCAAGCGCGCGTCGACGTAGGGCACGCTTTCGTTGATCTGGCGACCGAGCGGCGCCACGATACGCTCGATAACTTTCCGCAAATGAAAGTTTGACGTGAAGCTCACGGGGGTTAACTGCACGAGCCCGTTTTTCTCCACGTAAATCTTCTGGTGGCCGCAGACCATGATCTCCGTGACCGTCGGGTCCTCAAGAAGGTCTTCGAGCGGTCCAAGTCCGAGCGCTTCGTCGAGAACCTCCTTGATGATCTGCGCGCGTTCGTCCCTTGGGAGGCCTGGAGATTCCTTGTCAATCAACTGTGCGATGACCGCATGGGTCTTTTTCCGCAGTTCAGCCTCTTTCTGCGGGTCTCCTTGGGTATCGGTGATATTCTTTTTCAGATCCATGGCCTTGATGAGTTCGTTGTGAATCGTCATTTTTAAGGCCGTTCTGGGATCGACGTTTTTGGGTGCGCCTGTGCTGAAGCGGCTCGCGCCGGCCGAGACATTGGATGGAGCTTCTTTCTTGAATTTCAGCTGCTGCGGGCGAGCCTGCGCTTTGAGTTGCGTGAGAAGGCCGCCCGTCAGTTTACGTACGACTTCGAAGTGCGCTGCTGAGATCGGCGCCTTTGTCGCCGATAGCACGAAGGGCGTTGACCTTTGAAGCGAGCCCGCCGCGGTTGCGTCGTCTTGCGGAATTGCCCCGAGTATCGGACGACGGAGTGTCTGTCCGATCGCCGCTGGGGCGAGTCCGGTCGGGCTTGCACGATTGATCACGACCTGCAACATGTCTGACGGCAGGCTTGCGGCGAGCAGGTCGGTGATATGGCGCATGGTTTGATTGACGGCGAGAACCTCGGGTGTTGTGACGACAAGGAGAACCGTCGCCCGCTCAATTAACGACATTTGCAGATCGGTCATTTGCGAGCCGAGGTCGACGATAATGTAGCGATAGACGTTGCTCAAGGCCTCAATCTGCTTGACTGCGGTGTCGGGCGGAACGTTGAGGACTTCATCTCTTCCGCGTACAGCAGCGATGTAAGCGAGATTCGTGCCTGGGTGCGTGCTGACAACCTGTGAAACGCTCGCTGGCGAAATCGATCCGTTGAAGTTCACGAGGTCCGACATTGTTCGCGGCTCTCGTAAGCCGAGAATGACATTCTGATCACCGCAGCTTTGCTGGTCTAGATCGATGAGCAGAACGGGCGCCCGCATCTCCATTTGAAACGCAAACGCGAGATTGGCGCTGAAAACACTCTTTCCGACGCCGCCTTTTCCTCCGGTGACGCCTATAATGTGCGAGTTTGGATTAACTGCCATATCGCTAGACTTATCGGAAGATCCTGTGAAAACGATGAGGGGACAGGAGTCCTGTTCGAAGCTGGACGGCGAGTCTTAGACTCGCCGTTAGCCTGGTTTCGTTAATCGCGCAGACGGAATTTCTGCTTGATCTTCTCGGCGCCCTGGCTCGCGCTCGATTTGATGATCGGCGTGACGAAAATCACGAATTGGCTCTGGTTCCGCTGGAAGGCTTTGGACGCGAATAGCGAGATGATCGGGTCGGTGGCGTTGTTTTTCGGCAGTTTGTTGTAATCCGTACCGGTTTCGTTCGTGATCAGGCCACCCACGGCAGCACTTTGCCCGCTGCGCACGATGATGACCGTCTGCATGGAGCTATTCGAGATCATCGGTCCACGGTCGGTCATACCCAAAAGCGCTTTCATCGCGAAATCCAAAGTGAGACGGATACTGTCGGACCGGGCGTTGATGATTTGCGGCGTGATGCTTGTGATGAATCCCGCTTCTTCGAACTGCGTCACGGGTTGGCCTTGTTGGTTCACCGATTGGTACGGAATCCTCGTGGTGTTCCTCAGATCACCCTTCTGTCCGTCCAAGACGATCAAGCTGGAGCTTTGCAAGATGCGGGCATGGCCGTGCGATTTCGCCCAGTTTAGCTTGGGGAGCAGGTTCGAAACGACGCCCGTGATCTGGCTGACCACACCGCCGCCGGCCGCGGCGCTGTTTTGGCTGAACTGGATGGACGAGTTATCCTCAAGCGTCGGGGTGAACTGGAACTTGAAGCTCTTTTGGTAGTTTTTGTTCAATTCTACATAGTGAACGACAAGTTGAATGATTTTTCCCGGATCCTTGGGCGGAGCGGGCTTCACCTGGATGAGGTTCAAAACGAAGGTTTTCCGGATCTTGACGATCTTACCGTTGATCTCTCCTTCTTCTTTTACGATGTCGGGAACGTACATTTGTGCGATCGCTTCATATTTGTCCTTGTCGGCTTGCGATTCGGCTGTTCCCTCGAGAATAAACTTGTCGTTAACGGCCCGTACGGTGATTTCGGGGTTGTTGATGTCGTTCTGAATAGCCATCGCGATCTTGCGTTGGGCAAGAGGAGAAAGCGTGACGAGCGATGACGCCAGCTGGTCTCCGTATTGGCTGACGACGCTGATGATACGGCTCAAGTCACGCGGAAGAAGAACTTGGCCGTCAACGACAACGCGGTTGTTGACGATCTTAATGGAGATACCCTCGATGTCGTTTAACAGCGCCTTCATTTCATTGGCGACTTTCGTCAGGTTGCTCTTTTTGACGTCGAGACGGAATTCGTAGATCAACCGTCCGCTGCCGTCATGGATTGTGAGTGTGGCAACCCCTTCGCGCGTCGGCTGGAAGAGCAGGGTGTTCGTTTCGCGGTTGATCGCGACGCTCGTGACTTTCTTAAAGTCGCCTTTAAAACGCGCGTCGGTGGGCAGATACGGAATCTTCTCATGGTGTTCGATTCCGATATAGAGCGGAATCATCTTCTGCCGGCTTTTATCAAAAATCGGAGCGTCGATTGGAGCTCTTTCCGGAGCATCGGGCGATGAGGGTTGGTCGAGCGAGGGCGGCTCCTTTTGAGCGAACGACGCCGCCGGCGACAGCGTCGCGATCAGCAACTGACTTAAAAAGATCGTTCTCAACAACTTCATGACCCAACCCATTTCAGGCCCGCTCGGGCCAAATTAAAGCTCTTCAAATCCGCCCCGAGCTGGACGCTTGGGCGGCAACGTCGGCGGTGGTTGGGGTGCCGGCGTCGGAGCCATGGGGGCCGCCTGAGCCGGAGTCCGCATCACCACCGGTTTTTGCAAAATGTCTTCGACCGAAGTCACACGAAGCGGACTTTGAATGCGGTCATTGGGGTGTCTCAACGCTGTAAAAAGGCTTCCCGGAGAAGTCGCCAGGATGTAGACAAGCTGCTGCACCTCTTCGGGCTTCGCCTCGATCGTAATTGTGGAAAAGTTCGTGTTACCGCTTAAGTTCTGGCGCACGACTGTTTTGCCGTCGGCATCTAGTTCAAAACGCCTCGGCAGCTGGTTGACGATGTTCAAGCCGGTTGCCAATACGACCACGTCTTGCAGGATCGTGCGGACCTCGCGTTTGGAGTCGGCGCCTCTTCCGTAATCGAGAGCGGCGATAATATCGATGCGGTCGCCGGGACGCAGAAGTTTCGCGACCCCGCGCATTTCAT
>CALBDW010000083.1 GCA_937927435.1 uncultured Bdellovibrionales bacterium | reverse complement strand
GCTTTCGCGATTTCGGAGGTGTAGAAGGCACCGCCGATCGCGATGTCGCGGCAGAAAATTACTTCTCCGCGGTCAACGACGACGAAATTAGTGACTCCGCTGCCGATATTAATGAGGGCGATCGGCTTATCCTTCACCCCGTAGTTTTGTTCGAAGCAATTCGCCAGGGCGAAACCCGAAACATCGACGACCGAGCACTTCAGGCCGACCGACTCGACCGTTTCAATCAAACGGAAGAGATATTCCTGCTTCGCCGCCACGAGCAACACGTCCATGCTCTCCGTCGTCGAGCGGTTGCCCAGCACGTGGTACTCGAGACTGACTTCGTCGATGCCGAACGGGATGTACTGCTCGGCCTCCCATTTCAACTGGTCGGCGATGAGACTCTGCTCCATTTTGGGCATCGTGATTTTTTTCACAACGACGCCGCTTCCCCACAGTCCCGTGATCGCCTTTTTCCGTTTGGACTTCGTCGATGTGATCAATTGCTTGATGACTTGGGCGACGGCTTGGGGATCAGTGACTTCCCCGCCCTGAACCAAATTCGGTTCCAAAGGATACACGGCGAACTTACGGAGCATCGGCCCACGTGAAGTGAAATCGATTTCGGCCAGTTTGACACTGCTGGAACCAATGTCGAGGGCCATGAGATTCTTGTTGAAGAAAAACATCGAAGCGCCGCCTCTTTCACCCGAGTCGCGGAATCTTCAGAAGGAAACGCGTTAACCCTCTGATTCTCCTTTAAAAATTAGATCGGAGGGGATTTGAATTGTCAAATTAGTCCATGGAGCCGCAGATACAGCTCGCTCCAACGGACACCATCGAAAAGCAGATAAAGAAGTGCGGCGCCCGCAAGATAAGGACCAAAAGGAATCGCTTTCGACAGACCGTCTTTGGTCCGGATCATGATCGCGAATCCGACAACACTGCCGAGTAAACTTGAAAGTAGAATCACAACGGGAACAGCTTTCCATCCGAGCACAGCCCCGATCCAACCCAAAAGTTTTACGTCGCCACCCCCCATTCCTTCGCGGTTTCGTATGACGAAATAAAAATAGGCGACAGCCCAGAGAAAGCCCGCTCCCAGAACGACGCCGAGAACAGCATCGATGACCGAGCGTTCCGGATTAAGCGCGGCACCGATTAAACCGATCGCGATCCCGCTCAACGTGAACTTATCGGGTAAAATCATATGGTCGATGTCGATGAAACTGACCGTCACCAGCCCGAAGATAAAAATCAAAGCCTCGACCAACATCCATTGACCGTAGAGCACGTAACCGGCCGCCGCGAAAAGCGAAGCCATTAAGAACTCGACGAAAGGATAGCGGAACGAAAACCGACCGCCGCAGCTCGCGCAGCGGCCTTTAAGCCAAAACCATGAGACGATGGGGATATTGTGGTACCAACGGACGGCAGTTCCACAACTCGTACAGCGGCTACCGGGCCGAACGATGCTTTCCCCTCTCGGCATCCTGTAGATGATGACGTTCGCGAAACTTCCGAGAACGGCCCCAAACACGAAAAGTAAACCTGAGAACAGCTCCGGAGGAACTTCAAACAAAGTCGCGTCTCCTGAAAATAAGGGAGGTGACCGCGATCAACGCGAGAACCCAACCCGATGCGTAGACGATTGATCGTATCACTTCGGCGATCGGCACATCAACGGCATAAATCGGCGCCGATCTCCAATTGAATCTCTCAAGATCAGGAACAACGCGCGCGACCGTTCCAGCCACCATCCTAAACGGGACGGATCGACTTTTCTCCACAAAGAAATCCAAGGTTCCCACCCAATGCCCGATGAGGAAAAACGACATCGAGAAAATCACCGTCATCATGGGCCGGCAGAACGAGCCGAAAAACATGGCAATCGACATCAGCACACAGGCCTCGAGCCAAATTCCGAACACAGCCGTAAAGAACGCACGCGTAATTTCCAGTCCGAGCGAAATAACCAAAGCAAGGAGAGCCAGAGTGAGTCCCGACATCACCACGACGATGACAAGGGCGAGTCCCAAAAACTTCCCGATGATGAATTGAGTGCGGGTGACGGGATGGGCGAGGACCGTGAGGACGGTCTGTTTTTCGATCTCGCGGGAGACGAGCGCTCCGCCAACGAAAATCGCCAAAACAACCGCACTCAACTGAATCCCGGTGAAACCGAAGTCGGCCGAAATGCGCGCCTGTTCCGCGAAGCTCAACTGCCCGAGCGCGAGACTGAGCCCGAAGAGCAATAGCGCGAAAACGACGATACCGTAGAGGATTCGGTCGCGAATGATCTCGCGAAAGGTGTTCGCGGCGATAATGGCCACAGGATGAAAGTACGATCGTGTCACCGCTGCTCCATTCCAATTCGCACGAATGCTTCTTCAAGCGTTAAACGATTGGCACGCACTTCGATGATATTGGCTTTCTCTGCGCGTCTTTCGTCGATCCGCCGGTTCAACTCCTCCAAGGACGAGCAATCTTCGGTTTGAACTTTGCCGTCTTTGGCCGTCACCAACTGATAACCTCCACCCGTTTTGCCGAGAAAATCCACCGTAGGGCCTTGATAGGCCAACTCACCCTTCTTCAAAATGACGAGGCGGTCACAAAGCTTCTCGGCGTCCGGTAACAAGTGGCTGCTGAAAAAGACGGCCGTGCCGGACTTCGCCGTCTCACGGATGATTTCGCTCACCTCATAGCGCCCGTCCGGATCAAGACCGGTCATGGGTTCATCCAAGATGATGAATTCAGGTTCATACACGAGCGCCTGCGCAATGCCGATTCTCTGAAGCATCCCTTTCGAATAACTACGCAAGGGTCGGTCGGCGGCATGTTTGAGGCCGACCCTGTCGAGTAACTTCTCGATCCGATCCCGTAAGTGAGAGGCACTGAACCTCCCACCGAGTTGGCCGTAGAAACGCAAGAATTCCCGGCCTGTCAGGTACTCATAGAAGTAAGGTCGTTCGGGGAGAAAACCGATACGCGCCTTCACTTCGGGACTCAACTCGTGCCGCCCGAAAAAACGGATCTCGCCCTGATCCGGAATGGCCAGCCCCAGAAGACATTTGATTGTCGTGGTTTTGCCAGCTCCATTCGCGCCCAAAAAACCGGTAATGGTTCCCGGCGGCACTTCGAAACTCACGCCTTTGAGAACGTCCACGGGCTTCGATAGCAAACCCCTGCGGAACGACTTTTTCAGCCCCTGAACCGTCAATAATGCGTCTGACATCCTCTAAATCATCTTATCTAGAGGCGAAACTGTAAACTCCATTGGGTTCCGCCGGCTTATCGCCGAGATCAAAGCTTCGGCCGCCTGGCTTTCCGTAATGCAAGGGATGGAAAAATCGATGCAGCTTCGCCGGATGGTGAAGCTTGCTTCAATGGACCTTCGTCCAGATGTCGTGTTGATCACAAGCGCGATCCGGCCCGCGCGAATGAAGTCGACGCAGTTCGGCCGCCCTTCGTGAACCTTCTTCACAGGCACGCAATCGATACCTGCCTCTTGCAGGAACTTCGCCGTACCGAAGGTCGCTGTGAGCGTGTAGCCCATCGAAACCAAAGTGCGCACGGCCGGCAGCAGCTCGGGCTTGTCTTTGTCCCGCAAGGAGAGGAAGACCTCTCCCGAGCGCGGAATCTCGAGATTGCTCGCGATCGAAGCCTTGAGCAAAGCTTCGGCGTAATCGCGCCCTCGGCCCATGCTTTCGCCCGTCGATTTCATTTCGGGACCGAGAATCGAGTCACTCTCCGGAAATTTCTTGAACGGGAAGACAACACCTTTCACGCTCACCGTGTCGGTCTTGCGCCAATTGAAGCGTTCCGGCTGAACCTCTTGCGCCGTTCTTCCTAAAACCGCGAGCACGCCGAGGTCCACAAGCGGGATAGACGTCGCTTTGCTGATAAAGGGAACGGAACGAGAACTGCGTGGGTTCGCCTCCAACATGAAAATTTCGTCATTCTTCACCGCAAGCTGCAGGTTCAAGTGCCCGATCGTGTCCAGCCGCTCTGCGAGCTTAACACTCAGCTCCTCGATCTTCGCGCACGTCTCTTCCTTCAGCCGCTGGGGCGGGATCACGCCCATGCTATCGCCCGAGTGAACGCCGGCAGCCTCCAAGTGTTCAACGATCCCACCGATCACGGTCCAATCGACCCCACGAACGAGATCGACGTCGACTTCGAGGGCCCCCGCGAGGAATTGGTCCATCAACGCCGGGGCACCGGGTTTAATCGCGTCACTATGGCGCATGAAGTAGCTTCTCAGCTCATCTTGGTTTTCGACGACCTCCATGCGGCGCCCTCCGAGCACGTAGCTCGGCCGGCAAATGATCGGGTAACCGATCCGCTCCGCGATTTCGGAAGCCTCTTCGAATGTGCTTGCCATGCCGCTTGCGGGAATGCGGAAATCCAGTTCGCGGCAGAGTCGGCTGAACCGCCCGCGGTCCTCGGCTAAATCGATGCTTTCAATCGACGACCCGAGCAGCGTGAAGCCCTCGGCAACCAGAT
>CALBDW010000082.1 GCA_937927435.1 uncultured Bdellovibrionales bacterium | reverse complement strand
CGGTGCTGTTAATTCCCCGAATACTGAACGATTCACCGTGTCTATTGACCTCAACGTTCGGAATCGCGTTTAAGATCTGAAGATCGTTTTCCCGCCCTGCTCCGGGAAGCTCATTCTCTTTGAGAACCACAACACTTTCCGGGTTCTCAAAATAGGTCTTCCCTTCTTTGGTTCCTTTCACCTCGATGGTTTCAAGCGTATACGTCGTCTGAGCTTGAGCTTCTGCAAGATAAACAGCGAAGAGCACCAAGATGACTCGTTTCATTGCGCGCAATCTCCATATTCGACAAAGTTGGGATAAATCTCGTTCGTTGCGTAAAATTCCGATCTCGTGAGATCGTTGATAATGACCGCCGACCTCCAGGCCATGAGGCTGGTTTGCGGGTCGATAATGCCGTGGTTGTGACGGCTGAAATTCATCGCGTAAATGCGGTTTGATTCAGGTCCGTCCCATTTGATCGCGTAGGACTTCTCAAATTGGAAGCGACCTTCCTGATCGAGTTGAATTCTCGGTAACAGTGGTTCAAGCGCTTTCGGGATGGCCGTTTCAAAGCCCGTGCTAAGGATGACGACATCGGCCTTAAGTTCTTCTTGGCACTCCCGGAAGGTATTCTCAAGTTTCAATCGATAGCCGTTTCCTTCCCGAGCGACATCCACAAGCTTGCGGCAAGCGAGAATCCTCAGATTCCGTTGATCTCTTTCGACATATTTTAGGCGATAGAGATCCCGGTAGAGATCAAGCAGATAAGACGGCGTGTTCCCGTCACTTGCGAGCTTTTGCCCCGCCACGATTTCCGCCTTCTTTTCAGGCTTCAAACCCCAGAACCGATTGACGTAGTTGGGCGTGAAGTATTCATTCGTAAACGCCGTCTCATCTAACGGCTCGAGATTTCTTCTTCGCGTGATAATCTGGATTTCGCGCGCCCGGCCCCACTTGCCGAGAAGCGCATTTCGGAAAATCTCAATTCCGGTCTGGCCGCCACCGATAATGGCGACGGACTTCCCTTCGAAGTTCAAGTCCATCAGACCCGGTGACTTCGCGTGCATAAAATCAGGCCCCAAGAAGGACTTTGCAAAGTCCGGAATTCGCGGAACGAGCCCTGTCGCGACACAGATATTTGTGCTCCTGTGCTCACCGTCGGCGGTTTCAACGATAAACTCGTCGCCGGCGAAGCGAACGCCGCGCACCTCGCAATTAAACTTCAGTTTATGCGCGAGTTTCCGACTCACCCACTGACAATACTGCTCAAACTCACGGCGCGAGATCGAGAGTCTCTGCGTGTGGATGAATTGATAGAAAAGCCGGTTCTCGACGAGATAATTCAAGAACGAAAACGGATTCGTCGGATCGACTGGCGTGACCAGGTCTTTCAAATACGTGGTCTGCATCGTCGAATCGCTGAACATCAACTCCGGATGCCAATCAAACTCCGGCTTCCGATCAAAAAAGCGCGCGCGCACGTTTGGAACCTTCTCCAAAAGTGCCGCAAGGCTCAGATTAAATGGCCCAATTCCAATGCCGATCAGATCAAACGGCTCGCTCATCTGAACTCTCCAAAATGAAGCGGATTCTTCAGGTCCTCACCCAACATGGGAAGGGGCCGCTCCGCCGAATCGGCATAACCGATTCGGAAGCGCACTTTATTGAGAAGAACCCGATGCACTTTTTCGCTTAAAAGATTCGTTTCCTTATCTAAAGGGCCGCCGTGACGCTCGTGATACTCACGGACCCGCCCGGCGAGAATGCGGTAGAACTCCATCTCCGGAAAGCCGTCACTCTCCTGAAGCGTTTCTGATACAAACCTCAAGACGGTGATGAAATGCCCGGTCAATAAGTCATGAATCAAATAATGGGGCGGCAAGCGATCAAGAGACCCTGTGACCGAAGCGAGAAACTTCTTCTGAAGTTCCGTCTCTTTCGCTGACAAGCGAAGATCGCCGTGAAAGTCTTTAAGCCACATGCCGGCGGGCGCATAGTTCTTCAGCTTCAACATGATGTTTTGTCCATGCGCCACAAGCCCTAAACCGTACTTGAGTTGCAAGTGATAAAGCGGAATTACAACGACGTCGAAGTAGCGCCGGAGCCATTCACCCACCGAAAGACCTGACTTCTTAATGTAAGCGCCGATAAGGGAGTGGCCTTTAAAATCCTGGTGGAAGAGGCTTCCGGTGATAATGCCCTTTTCCCCACTCGCAAGTTTGGATGCGACACTCTCTCTCCAAATCACACCTAATAATTCGTGATAGCGGTAGGGTGCCGCTTTCACCTGCGAGTAAACTGAATGCTCGAATGCAAATCCGGCTTTTTCTTGGAGAACCTCGGTCCCCGCCTCTTTAAGAAGCGGATCCGCCTCACAGATTCGCGCGATGGCCTGCGAAACCGCCGGAGCACTCTTGATATATCGACTCGGAATGCCTCGAATCGCCGAAGTGTTCAAGATCGTAAGTGGAAGCTTAATATCCGATTTTTCGGGTCGAGTGAGATTCGAAAGAGTCCGCATCGAGATCTGCGGGCTACAGAAGTC
>CALBDW010000081.1 GCA_937927435.1 uncultured Bdellovibrionales bacterium | reverse complement strand
CAATTGCTTGAGGGCATGCAGAGTGCTGTCGCCGCGATAGGAGTACCATGTCGCATACGTAAAGCCGTTCCATTTCCGCTCGGGCGTCGGATTCGCGAAAATCTCCCTGATCTTCTTCGCGCACACCGCCTTCTCGCGCCCGTTGGCATTGTTTAGTTCCTCACTCAACCAACCGCGCGTCCCGCCTCCGATCATCGTCACGGACTTCACCCTCGGGTCCAGACGCGCCACCTGAGGCGCGATATAAGCTCCCTCGGAATAACCAATGAGATGAATCTTATGATTCTGAGGCACGATCACCTTCAGCGCCGTGACCGCGTCGTCAACCCGGCGCTGCCTGATGAAGGAGCGCTCAAACTCCTCCGTATCAACGCCGTCCGGATACAAACCCGGCTTATTTATGACGAGAAAATTCAGCTGGCGAGCCGTCTCTGCCCCAACGAGCTCGGCCAGCTCGGTCCGGTTCGCATAAAGAAAGCCGGCTCCCGATTCCAGCAGATAAACAGCCCAATCATCGGAATCCGTCTTCGCGAAGGAATAACTCGCAATGAGGGAACGGCCGTTCTTAAGCGGAATCGTTTCGAGCTTAACGTCACGGCCTTTTTTCATTCATCGAACCTGAATTGGATTGGATTTCCGCCGGCCCTCCGTACGGAGGGCACTAGCGGTTTGAAGGCGCTGGCACAACCTCTCGCCAGCACATGACACCACGCAAGATAATGGTGGAACGCACGGAAATCAATTGATTTGAGAGATGTGGAAGACTCTTCACAGTCGACTCAAAAATGGGCGCAATTCCGTGCACTTAAACCACTTTTATAGGAGTTCTACGGCTGCTGCCCTTGCGGCTCCCCCCTCGCTCTCGGCCCGATCCCGATATGAGAGCCATTCAGCTCCCCGACCGCTTCCGGGCGTTTCTTTTGCTGCAACCGCGAGGAGTCCATAAGAAATTCTACCAGTGAGTTCGCACATTTACAGGATCATCCCGGGTCGCTTGACCTCCCCCCGTAAAGGGTTTACGAAGTCGCCCGTGGCAAGCGAAAAATCGAAGAAATCCGACTCTTACTTCGTGATCACGTATCGCGACCCGCGCGACGGATCTATCGTGACGCTGAAAGCGCGCACGATCCGCGATTCGACTTTGGGGCTTAGCTTTATCTCCATCTCCGACTTTATTTTCGATCTCGACGGGATTGTCGTGAATCCGGTCGAAGAACAGCTGCGCGTCCGCTTCGAGAACGTACGCAGCCTTCATCTTTCCATCTATTCGATCATCTCGATCGAAGAAGTGGGAATGAAACAGAAGGGGCTAACCTTCAAAAAAGATCGCTCGAACCTGATCGCCCTCCCCACAACCAACAACCTTTCGCCCAAACAGTAACCCGCGCCCGCACGGCCGCTTTGGCGTTGAATCGGAGTCATTCGTACCGTCTTCGTTAATCAACTTTGTTTACGCGAACGAACTTATCGCGCGGCGAGTTCGAGGGCTGGATACGATCTCTAGAAACAAAAAAACCAGCTCGAGGCTGGCTTTTTAAGTTGGCGGGGTGGACGGGACTCGAACCCGCGGCCTCCGCCGTGACAGGGCGGCGTTATAACCAACTTAACTACCACCCCGCAGTGGCAGTTGGTCTCTTAAAGTGACTTGGAGCCTTCTTTTATAGAGGTTCTTTTCCCGGAATTCAACAAGTATTTCAAAGGCATAGCGATTTCTCTCTGCCTAAAAAAGTGGCTAGATTAACCGCTCGACGACTGATAATTTGCCTAGAGATAACAAGGAGTTATGACATGCTTCGCCAACTGGTAGCGGCACTACTGTTCCTTCTTCCCTCTTTGGCCTTCGGGGCTGCCAATATCGAGGTGAAAATCGACGGCATGACCTGCGCCGGCTGCGTGGAGGCCGTCACGAGGAAGCTAGAGCAGGTGCCCAACGTAGACAAGGCATCCATTAAGGTCGTTCTGAAAGAAAACACGGCTCGGCTGAGTGTGGTTTCGGCGGACGAACAAACCTTCAAGGCAATTAAGAAAGCCGTGACCTCTGCAGGCTACAAAGTCGTTGGCGAAATCAAAGTGAACTAATTCGTCAGGCGCGACATTCAACTTGTCGCGCGACAAGCTCGCAAGAGCGGGAACGAGCCGCTGTTTTTCCGGCTCGCTTCCCGCCTTTTCCGTCTCAAAGATCCACGATCCGATTGAAGACCAAGCGGTCGGGCTTGGAGTCCTTGCTATCAAGACAGAAGTAACCCAAACGCTCGAACTGGTAACGAAGGTCGTGTTTGGCGTCCTTCAACCCGAGTTCGAGTTTCGCGTTCGGAATCACCTTAAGCGAGTTCTCGTTGATATTCACCCGGAAGTCTTTGCCTTCGGGCGCTTGATCGGGGTTCGGCACTTTGAAGAGCCGGTCATAGAGACGAACCTCGGCCTCAATGCAATTCGTTGCCGACACCCAGTGAATGATGCCCTTCACTTTCTTTCCGTCCGCCGGCGGTTTTCCGCCGAACGAAACTGGATCGTATTCGCAACGAAGCTCCACGACCTTGCCGTCGGCGTCCTTAATAACCGACTTGCACGTGATGACGTACGCGTTTCTTAAGCGCACGCGACCGCCCGGCGAGAGCCGGTAATAGTCCGGCGGCGGATTTTCCATGAAGTCCTGGCGATCGATATAGAGCTCGCGCGTGAACGGGAACTTCCTCTGCCCGAGATCTTTCTTCGGATGCACAGGTGCGACGATTTCTTCCGTGCGGTCTTCGGGATAGTTCTCGATAACGACCTTGATGGGATCAAGCACCGCCATCGCCCGGTGCGCGACTTGGTCGAGATCCTCGCGCACGCATTGCTCGAGGATTTCGATGTCGATCACACCCTCGGCTTTCGAGACCCCGATGCGCTTCGCGAAGTTGCGGATCGAAGCCGGCGTGTAACCGCGACGGCGGAGACCAGAGATGGTCGGCATGCGTGGGTCGTCCCAACCGGTCACCCAGCCTTCTTTTACGAGCTGGAGAAGCTTGCGCTTACTCATCACCAGATACGTGAGGTTCAACCGCGCGAACTCGTACTGTTTCGGCTGCGACGGAAGCCCCGAGTTCTCAACGCACCAATCATAGAGCGGCCGGTGGTCTTGGAACTCGAGCGTGCAAATCGAGTGGGTAATCCCCTCGATCGCGTCGCTGATGGGATGCGCGAAATCGTACATCGGATAAATGCACCACTTGGTGCCCGTCCGATGATGCGGAACTTTCTTGATCCGATACAGGAGCGGGTCGCGCATATTCATATTGGGCAACTTCATGTCGATTTTCGCGCGCAAAGTGCAGGCGCCTTCCTCGAATTCACCTGCCCGCATACGGCGGAAAAGGTCGAGGTTTTCCTCAACGGCGCGGTTGCGGTACGGAGAATCTTTTCCGGGGGTATTGAAGTCACCGCGATATTCACGCACTTCTTCTTCGCTCAGGCTGCAAACGTACGCTTTGCCTTCGCGGATCCAGCGTTCGGCGATCTCGTACATCTGTTCAAAATAATCCGAGGCGTAATAAAGATGCTCTCCCCAATCGAACCCCAACCAACGGACGTCTTCTTTGATCGACTCGACGTACTCGACGTCCTCGGTTTCTGGGTTTGTATCGTCGAAGCGCAAGTGGCAACGACCGTTGAACTCCTGGGCTAAGCCGAAGTTCAAGCAGATCGACTTAGCATGACCGATATGGAGATAGCCATTGGGTTCGGGCGGAAAGCGTGTGACAACTTTTCCGCCGTGTTTTCCTTCCCGCACATCCTTTTCGATAATTTGATGGATGAAATTCGTGGCTGCGGGCGCCTCTTTGGTATTTTTGTCCTCATTCCGCATAAAGCTATGTTTATTCGGGAATCCGAGCCGTGGCTAGATGAAACTCAATGTGCTTTGCTGGCTCTGCATCCGTTGAACTCAGAAACAGAGCGTCAGACTAGAGCCATTGAGACATCTTTTCTCAATTCGCTCAACGATATTTAGGATAAAGACCGATCACACCGGCTCCCGTTCCCCAAACAGGCTGGTAGTCAAAGACTCGTCCCGTGAATTCGCTCGTTCTTGCACATAAACCGGACAGCCACCAGATACCCTTAAAACCCAGATCGGCATTCGCCCGGCGGGCGTATTCGGGCGCAAGCGACGAAACATCCTCCAGCCGCCCTTCCCCGAAAAGAGCCAAGATTCGACGATTCCATTCGTCGTCCGTCGCCGAAGAAATGCGGTCTTGGGCCGGCTCGATCTCCTTCGTTTCGAAACGAGAGCTTAGGCCCGAAACTATGACGACCACCGCCCGCTTTCCGTATTTTCGAAGAGCTGTCATCGCCGCCTCACCAACGGACAACGTTTCCTCCTTTCCGGCGTACAGATGACAGGAGATCATCGAGGCCGGAAGACGGCTGTCCGGATTCAAAAGCGATTGCGCGACGACCGAGCCCGTATCGAGCGGATAATCACGCCCCTTCACGGCGCGAACCGTAAATCCGAGTTGCTTAAGTTCGTCGCTATAAGCCTTCGCAAACTCCGTATCGATCCTGAATCGGTACGGAATCGACCCGAACTCGTACCAGTTCGGGTCCACGTGTGTTCGTTCAAGCTCCGGCTCCGCGAGAATGAAATATCCCATCGGCGAATGCCACTGAGTCGAGGCGTAAAGGATCATCTCGGCATCAGACTCCTCGATTTCTCGGCGAACGGTTTCAAAGGCGTTTCGGAGCGATCGCCATCCGCTCGACCTTTCCGGCGCAAGAAGAACGTGCGGCAGGCCTGGCACGATATAGCATGCGGTGAGCGGCACCCCCGACGCTATTTGCATTTTCATCTGCCACCTCCTGCCGCTAGCGGAATGGAATGACGTTCATGATCCCACTCGACGACCGCATTACCGGTTCCAATGATGCTCCCGTATGCGTGAACCTCCGCGGGATACCGCGGGAAATCGAGCGCTGAGAGCATCCAAGCGAAGGCACCCGCTCTCGCTTGCGCCGCCGCCAGAAAATCGGGCAAGCAATCGACGAGTTCGCGCGTGCGACCTTCGCGTAGCATCTTGAGCACTTCCATATCCCAGAGGTATTGGTTGTGATCGAAGATGCGCTCCTGACTCATATCTTCCGGAATGTCCGGCTCTTTCGTGAAATGCCGGAATGAAAGAGAATTGCCGGCCAGAAGAACCGCCCTCCGCCCCGAGATTTCAACCGCCCGTCTTGTCGCGACACCGAGCTTTCTCATTTCCTCTTGAGCGGCTTGACTCGAAAGACGCGAACACGTGTGGTTCGAAGACAACACCACGATCGGAATATCAAACGCAGGATTCACCAGGTATGCCGACGCGAGACTGGCACTATCGAGGGTGAAATCGGGGTTTTTCATCACTTTCATCATGAGCCCCTCTTTCCGTCCTTCATCCGCAATAAGATGCGAAAGCTCGGCGTCGATTGTTACGTCATAACCAAAACGAAAAAGATGCGGGAAAAACGGGTCGACCGAAAACCCTTCCATGCGCGAAAGACCTAAGACGTGGTGACCCACATGAGTTAGCCAGTACGGGGACTGCACGAGGAGAACGTCGGGCTTTTTCGCCAGGACGCTTTTACGGAAGCGTTGGCAACCCCAGCGCAGGACCTCCCAACCGCCTTCCGAACGCGGTTCATTTTGCGGTGGGCTTTCCGCGTAAACCAAGTGAGGAAGATGAGGTACGATAGCCCCCGCCACGATCCGACCGGTGTTTGCCATACTTGAGCTTCCTCCCGCACTAAACGTACTTTTCAAAATCGAAGTTCCAACGGTCCTCGTCGGGTTCCAAAGGATCAAAAGGCTCGATCTCCCCCAACCGCGGTCGTAACGACGGCGGCACCACTTCTGGGGCGACATACGCTTTTTGCCGGTCGAGCTTATAGGGAGGGCGAATCTGGAAACCAAGAACGCCGAGCACGGACCGCGCAACATACCACGTCGCCTGCGCGTTCCAGCCGTGCGCGATCTTGATCACGATGCCGAGACCGTCCGGATAGTCAGGATGGACGATAGCTAACCCCAGAAGCCCGTCCGCCCCTTCTTTGGCGAGAACTTTTCCTTCGCACGATTTCAGGATCGTCGAGTCGAGTCGGTTAAACCCACCCACCAAATCCGGCTTTTCCACCATCGCCGACCAAATCCAATCTTCGTCACGTGTCACCGCGAGATGCGCATAGATTTGTGCAAGTTCATTCACGCTCATGGAGACCGTCGGGAGACCGCAACCGTCTTTCGCCGTCACCTTGGGCGACCAGACCGGCCCCAAAGCTCTCCGAATCACTTCGAGGTAGGCTTGATGATACGCATGATGCGGCCACGTATAGCCGACGCGCGACCAACCGCGAAGCTGGCACCCCCTTAAAATCGCGGCGTGCTTGCCCGAACACGGATGGTACCAGCGACTCGGGCTTTGAACTGGCCGCCCGGACGGCACAAGCGGAAACGAAGGCGGCGTCTGAAGGAGAGACATCTCCGACTCTTTTAAGATCGCCTTCGCTGCCGCCACATGCTCGGGTTCAGCGTTGTGGCTTGCGACCGAAATCGCCTTACTTTCGATCGACAGAATCGGATCAAGTTCCTTGGCGAAGACCCGGATTTGAAGGGGCTTCATCATGGAACGACCATAGCAGAGGACATTTCCTCCATAGGAATAGAGCACTTTGCGACCTGAGACCCAGGAGATCGCCCCATGAACCGTGATTTCGGTGACACCATTTCGGCGGTAATCGACGAGCGGAACCCACGTACCGACCTGTAACGGATCGGCCGTTCCGGCTGCAACGCTTGGCTTTTTCAACTCTTCCCTGCACATCGACTCCGCGCTCCTTAATGGAACCGTGGGGCCACTTTTTCCATGAACCAACGCATGGACCGGCAGACCGCTTCGTTGTCGTGGTTGTTGAAGTCGAACCAGAGCATCAAGCGGTCTTCAGGATGAAAACGGACCTGCATTTGTTCGACGATATCGTCCGCGGTCCCGATCAGCGCGTTGTCGACAGCCTGTTCGATTTTTGCGGGATCCAAAGTTCCTTCAACGGCGAGCCAGTAGTTGGAAATCGCTTTCTGAGCTGCCTCTTGCGCCCTCCGCCGACGGGCTTCTAGAGAGAGCCCCGGAGATTCGTCGATAAAGACCAAAACCGTGCGCGGCATATGCGCTCGTGTCCACGGGCCGCCGTATTTGTGATAATACTTCAGCATCCGCTGATGGGTTTCTTCGATGACCGAACTCGGTGTAATGGACAGGTTGAAGACTCCGACAGGCATAAACTTGTTCGCGAGAACGTGCGAGGCTGGATCATGCGAGCCAATGGTCAACCTCAAGTACTTCAGCGGAGCCTCAAAAGGAATCACACCGACGTCGTCGAAGCCCCAGTACGGCGCGATTTCGATGAAGTCGGGACTCTCTTCGTGCCCCCGTCCTTCGGCGTCCCGCCACGCACGCAGCACCTTTTCCCAATCGGCATCGCTTCTGAAATGCGCGCGCGTCAATCGTTTCGGCGCCACATCCTTCGAAGCGAAAATATCACCGCGCAAGAAGCGAAGAAAAATCTCCGTCGCTTCAAGGAAAATGAGCCCCCTCAAAGCCGGCCAAGCGGCCTCCTCCACGGCATTTCTCGGGCGGATTCCGTACGGGATATTTGAGAACGGGAAACGGCCGCTCGCAAAACCGATATCGATAAGACGGTTTTCGCTTTCATCAAGACCGTGAAGGGTGAGAAACATGCGGATGGCTTCCGCATGGGCCATCGGACCGCCGTTGCAGAGAATATTGCGAATCGCGCTACCGACATGGATCCGCTTGGTTTGCGCGAAAATCTTATGCGCCAGTTGCAGGATGTCGGTGTTAAGGCCGATCTCTCCCTTAAAACGTGGGATGACGGCTCCTGGATTTCGCTTTTGAACTTGACAGGATAAGTGTGATTCGGCAACCCATGCCGTTCCAAACCCAAGCTCGTCCGCAAGCCGAACTTGATCGAAAAAATTGCGGAACATCGTGCGTTCATTGGGAATGACGCCGTCGACCTCGGTTTGGCAGATGCTCAAGAAAATATCGAAACGCAAGTCAACTCCCCTTTAACTAGATCATCGGCAAACGGCCGCCATCCACCGGTAACGCCACGCCGTTGATATAACCCGCAGCCGGGCTCGCCAAAAAACCCACAGCCGCAGCAACTTCTTCAGGCTGCGCGAACCGCCGGACGGGCGTTGAGTTTTTCCAGTCATTCGCTACTTCTTCCTCCGTTTTTCCGAGGCACTTGGCCGTCTCTTTTATCAACTGGTCCAATCGCTCGGTCGCCGTATAGCCAGGAAGAACCGAATTCACCGTAATGCCGTACGGACCGACTTCGTTGGAAAGCGTTTTCGCCCACGAAGCGACCGCCGCACGAATCGTGTTGGAAACCCCAAGATTCGGAATGGGCGCGTAAACGGATGTCGAGATAATATTAATAATCCTTCCGAAGCCCCTCTCCTTCATTTTGGGGATCACCCGCTGCACGATGAACTGATTCGTTAAGAGATGTTGATGAAATGCCGTTAAAAAATCCTCTAGCTTCGCCGCGAGAATAGGGCCCGCTTGCGGTCCTCCGCTATTGTTCACGACGACATCGATCGAACCCGCTCGAAGCTCGGCCTCCAAATGTTCACCGAGGGCCCTATGATCGTTCACATCGAGCGCCCAATATCTGGCGTTTTCAAGCCCCTCCGTCACTTGTTTCAGTCTTGTTTCCGTACGCGCCACTAGGATCACGCGGGCTCCAAGCGAAGAAAGACAACGGGCGCTGGCGGCGCCGATGCCCGCGGAAGCTCCCGTCACAAGCGCCGTACGACCGCGTAAGTTGAGATCAATGGGTCCCTGGGCCACCATCGTTTCATCCCTTCGTTCGTCAGGCCGTAGCATAGGATTCCCGCTCCTAAGAGTCAAAGCCCCCTCCGTGACGATGTTTATTGCGGCCTACCAAAGAAAAAGGCAGAATGGATAAACCGGCCTTCACGAGAGGAGCCCGACATGCACCCCTGGCACGACGTCGAAATCGGAAAAGACGCCCCCGAAATCGTACCCGTTGTCATCGAAGTGCCGAAGGGCTCCAAGGTCAAATATGAACTCGATAAGCCGTCAGGCCTCCTGCGGGTCGATCGGATTTTATTTAGCAGCGTCCATTACCCGGCCAACTACGGCTTCATCCCGAGAACCTATTGCGCTGACAACGACCCGCTTGACATCTTGGTGCTCGGCCAGGAATCCGTGGTGCCGCTTGCGATTATGCGAGCGCGGCCCATCGGCGTCATGAAAATGCTCGATCAGGGTGAGGCCGACGACAAGATCATCGCCGTGCACGTCGACGACCCGGAATTCGCTTGTTACAGCTCGATCACGGAACTCCCCCCTCACCGCCTGAAGGAAGTGCGCCGCTTCTTCGAGGATTATAAAGTTCTGGAAAACAAAACCGTCCACATTGAAGGCTTTCTGGATCGTGAGGAGGCTTTGAAGGTGGTTACAGCCGCGATCGACTACTATCGAAAATGTGCCTCCGAGCTTGCCAAGAGCCGTCGCGACACCCGAACTCCTTAATCGAACGAACGTTCTTGCACCTTAAGCCGCATCCGGATACAAAAGGGCTCTACCCCAAAAGTTGAAGAGGAGTCCGACGCATGTCTTCAAGCGACGCGGCTGCTTCCACCGCAGCACCGAAACCCAAAGGACGTCAAATTTACAAGATGCGCGTTGAGGAAGTCCGCGACTACACGCCGCGCATCCGCGAGCTCTTCATCAAAACGGTTGAACCCGAGACCTTCCAGTTTCGTGCGGGCCAGTTCGTGATGTTACATGTTCCGGCAGAACCCAAACCCTTGCTCCGCGCCTATTCGTTGGCTTCCGATGATCGCCGCACCGACGGATTCCGCTTGATCTTCAATTACGTCGACGGTGGAGCCGCTTCGCAGTTCGTTTGGAAGTTGAAAGGCGGAGAAATCCTCGATTTCACCGGACCGTTCGGACGCCTCTTTTTCAAGGAACCGCCGACCGAGCAAATCATCTTCCTGAATACCGGTTCGGGGGTGAGCCAACATGTGTGCTATCTGCAATCGCTCAAAGACAAATACCCGGACTTGCGCTATCGCCTGCTCTTCGGCGTCCGCACGGAAAACGACATCTATTACCGTGAAGAATTGGAAGCGCTGAAAGCGAGCCTTAAGGACTTCCAATACCAATACGTTCTTTCGCGACCCTCGTCCGAGTGGACAGGGCCGAAAGGTTATGTCCAGGATTTCATCAAAGAGTTTCGCTATCTTGAAATTCCGACCACGTTTTATCTTTGCGGCAACAGCGCGATGATCAAAGACGTTAAGGCGCGGCTCACAAGCGAAGGTTTCGATTCCACACGCGTCTTCGCCGAAGCGTTCGACTGATATCGTTCGGATGTTTCCAAAACGCTACGCCTCAAGCGGCCCTCGCGGAGCTAAAATAAGCCTCGAGAGGTATCACTATGGGCGACCTCATCTGGATTGATCCGAACGCCTTGCCCGCAAGCCGCGTTCCAAAGTCGGCCGCGAGCGCGATCCGTCGGTTCATCGACCGCATTCAAACGCTCGACGAGTCCGATTATGGCGATTTCATGCGAGAAGCCAATCTCTATCTTCTCGATCTGGAGGATTCTCTCGATCCGCGAAACGAGGCTTGTCTCGCGAAACTCTACGATATGCAAATTTACACCCAATACTATCCAAATTGGGACATCGAATCGACCCGCCAACGGCTACTCGAAGATGCGCGTGAACTCGAAATTCTCTGCTCGGAGACGAGGCCATGATACCTCCCGCCGAGATCCTGACCGTCGAGCTCATCAATCACAACCTCGAGGAGATCGAGCCTGAGTCACCTGATTTTTCTTCGCTTTTAAACCGGATCGGTGACGCGGAAATCGTGCTTCTCGGCGAGTCCACCCACGGGACCAGCGAGTTTTATGACCTACGTGCCGACATCACGATGGAACTCATCCGTGAAAAAGGATTCGAGATCGTCCTGCTCGAAGCGGACTGGCCGGATACCGAGGGAGTCAATCAATACGTCCAGGGGCGAGTTCCCCGATGGCACGCTTTTCGACGTTTCCCGGAGTGGATGTGGCGCAACCTTTCGTTCGCCATCTTCGTTGAACGGCTGAAAGCGTATAATCTCTCATTCGAGGCCCGGTCCCGCGTTTCCATTTACGGCATGGATCTTTATAGCCTCTCGGCTTCGCTCGAAGCGCTGAAACCCTTCATCAAGAAACACTTGCCGGATCGATACATGATTCTCGAAACCGCGGACACTTGTTTGAGACCGTGGTACTTCGACCATTCACACTACGGCCTTGCAGTCCTCCGCGGCGTTGCCGAAAGTTGCGAGAGTGAAGTGGCCGACCTCTTTAAACTCCTTTACGAAAACGAGTCCCGATTGCCGAGCGCCAATGCCGAACTCTTTTCTGCTTTTCAGAACGCTCGCGTGGTGAAAAACGCCGAAGAATACTATCGGACCATGCACGAGGGTTCCATCCGTTCGTGGAACCTCCGCGACCAACATATGTTTGAAACTTTAAAGATCCTAAAGGAACATTTTAACGCCAAAATCGTGGTTTGGGCTCATAACTCCCATATCGGGAACGCCGCCGCGACCGAAATGGGACAGCTCGGCGAAATCAATATCGGGCAACTTTGCAAAGCGAAATACGGTGACAAAACCTACGCGATCGGGTTCATGACTGACCATGGAACGGTCACGGCTGCTAACTACTGGGACGGCCCGGCGGAAACCAAAGCACTCATACGCGCACGGCCCGACTCCTACGAAATGCTTTTTCACATGGCGAGTTCGCGTTGCTATCTTCTCCCTCTGCAAAAAGACCCGGCTCTTAAGAAGGCGTTATCGAAAACCAGGCTGGAGCGCGCTGTCGGCGTCATTTACCGCCCCGACACGGAACGCCTCAGCCACTACTTCGAAGCGGGACTCGGCGACCAATTCGACGAGATTTTTTGGGTCGATGAGACGAGCGCCGTCGTTCCTCTCCCACACGCCAAACATATCGCCGAGCCCGACACCTATCCTTTCGGCTATTGACACCGAAACGCCACTCAATTGGCGAGCGAACCGCGCGTCCATGCGTTGTACGCGGTGACATCGAAGAACGCCGGAAAGCGGCGCCTTGCAGCCGCGTGCAGATGTTGTTTCGCTATAAAGACGGGGTTGCGAAGCTTGCGGGCTAAAGTGACCGAATGCTCTTCTGAGAGTTCGATCAACGCGTTAGCGATCTTCTGACGCGCGTCCTGAAATTCCTTTAAGACCTCTGCGCCCACGCGTCCCGCTTGGCGGATTTTCAGAACGAGAACAGCCGCGTCTTCAAGCGCCATATTCATGCCTTGCCCCAGGAAAGGCGACATTGAATGAGCGGCATCTCCGATGAGAACCGTCGCGTCTCCGACGAACCAAGGATCCACTTTTAACCGAGTGATGCGATGAACTTGGGCGAACTGGCGAATGGGCCATGTGCCCTTTCTGAAGAGATAGTTCAGGCGCAATGTCCCGTCGAGCATGGGCAAACCGCAAACGACGCCGTCGCTTTGAGGCCATACATGTAAGTACTCACGTTGCTCAAGCGAAACAGACTGCTCCGAGCTCTCCTCGGCGTAACACCACTCGCTCGGCAGAAAGTCGACTTTAACCAGACCTCTTTCAACGAGCATCCCTCTCGTCACCGAATGGACGCCGTCGGAACCGATGAAGAGATCATAGTTCATCGACCATTCGCCCTCCGGCGATGTGATGCGTGCCTCTTTCTTGAAAGGGTCCACGTCCGCGAGTTCGTGGCCGAAGTGATACGTCACGCCCGGCGTGGCGGACGCTTCCTCAAGCAAGATCATGTGCAGGTGTGTACGGGAAATAGAGTGCAAGCAGTCCTCTTGCAAGGCGCCGTACGGCGACGGCAGTGCAAACGGGGAATACGGCAGGTGAACCAGGCGGCCACGCAGAGGAAGCGCGTACTCCATCACTTTATCCAAAAGACCCGCGAACTTCAGGCTTTGCCGCCCACGCTCCGAAAGCGTGAAGTTTCCCGTGCGTCCTTGGGCCGTGATATTCTCAGGGTTGAGAACGCGTTTCTCGATGACATGCACTTCATGCCCATCGCGGCCGAGAAGGAGAGCGGCGAACGAACCCGCAATACCTCCGCCCGTGATCAGGATTCTCATTTGATTCATGCTATCCCCCGCTGAGTGAGATCGTTTCACGGCCGTCTTGCGGCGGCCATCCCGTCCCTTGTCCGCCGTTTACGACTCATACCCCAAAAGAGCGACGTTGACGTGCGGAGATTTAGAAACAAAATCAATAAGAATCAGTTCAGCCGGGCGAGAGTTTGATAGTCGATTTTTCCGGTACTTGTGCGCGGAAGTCCCTTATGAATTTCAAAACGGTCGGGAACCAAGTCTTTCGGCAAGACGCTGGAGCAAAGATCTTTTAAAGTTAATGCGTCTTGCTCATGCCCTTCCGCTAAACAAACATGCGCGATAATACGGCACCCTTGAAAATAATCGTCTTTGGAAACGACGGCCGCTTCAACCACGCCGGGAAGCTTGGTGAGATTGTTTTGAATGTCATCAAGCTCTATCCGAATACCCCGTCTCTTCACCATCCGGTCTCGACGCCCGCGGTAAACGAGTAAACCGTTCTCATCGACGCGGACGAGATCACCCGTCGCGTACCACCGCTTGCCATCGATAAAGGAGATTCTTTCCGCCGTCAGCTCCGGCTTATTCCAATACCCGATCATCAGTTGTTCGCCGGTCACGAAGAGTTCACCGTCGGGACCCAAGCGGAATTCGTTGTTGCCGAATACGCGGCCGATCGGAACCGCTTCGCGCGGAACCGAGAAGAAGTCATCCGGAATGGAAAAATACGTACAGCAGATGATTTCAGCCGGCCCGTACAGATTGTGAAGGCTGGCGTTGCGGAAAACGCTTTTAATTCTCTGTGCGATATCCGGTGTCAGAATTTCTCCGCCCGTGATCACGTGCCTTAATGAAGAATACTCGAAGCGTTCCGGCTTCCCGTAGTTAAGGAGAAGACGGCTCGTGGTCGGGACTGCGTGGAAACAGGCGACGTTCTCCGAAGCCAAAAACTCTGCGAGTTTGCGCGGACTCTCGAAAAGCGACGAGTTCGGAATGATGATCTCCGCACCTTTCATCAGGAGCGAAAAGACATCGAATATGGCGACATCGAAATGATGCGGGATCGTCGTAAAGACTCGATCTCCGGGCTTAACGTCGAACGTATCGCGGAAAGCGGCGATCGCGCTTTGCAGGCTCTTCTTCGAATGCATGATACCTTTAGGAATTCCCGTCGAGCCGGAAGTGTGAACGATCGCGGCAGGCCGCTCCGCCACACCGAAGCTCCGTCCGGAAGACTTGCGATAATAACACACGTCGCGCGCAGCCAAAAAACCGCTTTCTTCGTAACCGAGATCCCTGAGTAGCGGGCGAAGCGCCTCTCCTATATCCCGCGATTGAAGAATCAAGCCGGGGCTCGTGTCCTCAAGAATCGACTGAAGTCGTTCAAGAGCCATATCCGCGAAAAGCGGAATATACGTCCGGTCGGCGCAAACCGAAGCCCAAAACGCGCACGCGCTCTCGAGCCCCGTCGGCAGAAGAAGGGCCACTCCCTGATCAGGACGCGTCTGCGCGGAAATGATTTCTTTCAATTCCCCCACCCGTTCCACGAGTTCCGAAAACGTAATCTTTTGTTGTTTATCCGTCGTCAGATCAGAAATCGCAATTTGCGAAGGGAACCGACGAGCCAACTCATCGAGGATCTCCTTAAAATTCATTTCCGCACGCATACGCGCCTCCCGGATGTCTACGGTGATAATCCCGGGCTGTAACCCGGTCAAGGACGCGCCTTGAGCTCGGCGCGAGAGCAAACGGGACAATTTCTCGCTTTTGTTGCGAAAATCAGAAGAGTTTGTTCAACCGAAAACATCGATCGCAAACAACTCGACTTTACGCCAGAGCCGTCCACTTGAAGAACTCTCCATGTCCGTTCCAAACACCCTTCAGATCGACGTTTTAAGTTGATTGAAACACCTCAAAGGAGTCAGCGAATGAAGCTTCTCAGGAACGAGACACCGAAACCGAGCGGAATCAAACGCGCCCTCTCTCGCCCGAGAATTCTGATCGCGGAAAGCGACGTGTTCTGGACCCGGTTTTGGCGACTGGTCTTTTCAAAAATCTATCCACGCGCGCAGTTGATCTGGGCCAAGTCCAAGGAAGAGGTCGACCGCGAAATTCAGGATCACTCGACCGCAGGCGAAAACATCGACTTGGTGATCGCGGATGCCGCGATCCTCGATCATAAATCCGACGTCGCGTTCTGGAAACGCATCAGCGGAGGCCCGACCGAATTCATCTTAACCAGCTCGTCCAAGCCTTCGCGCTTCAACCGGATGGTGACGTTTAACGAACTTGTGAGCGTTTACATTCAGAAGCCGTTCAGCTTCAACTTCTGCGCCGAAGCCGTGCAGCTCACGCTTCGAAACATTGGATATTGAAACCCCGCACGCACAAAAAGGAGGCCCTATGAAATTACTCGACTTCTCACCTCAAATTTCCGGAGACGGATTCCTGCTCGTCAATTACCTCTGGGAACTGAACTGCGCTCGCCCCGCGCTGATTCATGCCGGACTTCCGTTCACCGGATTGAAAGTTCACCAGTGGGTCCGCCGCCCAGTGACGATCGTCGACTTAATGGTCCGTTGGCTGGGATCGCGCGTCCGCAAGTTTTTCGGCCGGTCTTAAGTCTTAAACTGTAAAGCTGGCGTCGCGTCGGTCTGCCGCTAGAGCCATCCCCTCCAACGGCATAGTGCCGCGATACCAGCGACATGCCGCCGATACCGTCCCCTCCGGTTTCGGCTCCTCCTCGCTCCCTCGGCTTCGGCCTGGCGAAAACGCCACCCCACCGTTTTCGCCGGGTCGCGGCCGAACCCTTTTCATACTTCGGCAGTTTCTATCGATCGTTCATCGACCCGGAAACCGCTTGTTCGCATCTAGAGGCTTTGAAACACATAAATAGAGGATCGGCATTTAACCGGGAGAAGCCCTTGTATCATCGGTTCATGAAATGGGTCATCGCCGCGGGACTCTTACTCCTTGCTTTCGTCGCGGTGATCTCGATTTCGAGTCTCAATGACTTTTTCAATGCCGTTCGCGAAGGCGAGAGAGCTCACCGCACGCGGGGCGAACTTGACCGGCTTTACGAAGTCCTTCTTGCGGCGGAACTCGACCAACGCAGCTATCTTCTTTCAGGCAAACCCGAGTACTTACGCTCGTACCTCAACCGCTCCTCGCAAATTCCCGTTCTCCTCGACAACCTGAACCCGGGCGACGACGAGGAAAACGCGAAGAAATTGGTTCAGTTGAAACAATTAGTGCAGGCGAAACTTCAGGCACTCGACACAACCCTCTACGCCGCACGGGCGGGAGCCAAAAATGTGGGCGCTGATATCAAACCGAAGACCCTCCCTATGATCCGCCTTCTGCTCGACGAAATGGACCAGGCGGCGAAAAACGACGCCGTCGAGCATGAACGTTTCGTACAAAGCGCCTCTTCGTTCTTCGTTTCCCTCATCGTCTCCGCTTCCGCGATCGCGACCCTACTCTTCGCCCTCTTCTGGTATCTCGTTCTCCGCGAAAGCCGTCTCCACGCCAAAACCGAGGCTGAACTGCGGGTCGCCGAAGCTGCGGCCCGCGCCGCCTCCGACTTGAAGTCGAAATTTCTCCCAGCCGTGAGCCACGAGATTCGCACACCCCTGAACGGCATTATCGGCATGAGCGAACTGCTCCAGAGCCGTATTGAGGACCCTCAGCAAAAACGCTTCGTCGATATCATCCAGAGCTCTGGCGAAACGATACTGAAGATCGTCGACGACATTCTCGAGCTTTCAAAGATTGAAGCCGGCGCCGTCCAGCTCGAAACGGTCCAATTTTCCGTCAGCAAACTCATCACTATGGCCGCTGACGTGCTGATCTGCAAAGCGCGCGACAAGGGCATCTCCGTTCTCACCTACGCGGATCCCGACATACCGGACCAGCTCATCGGTGACGCGCCCCGGATTTCCCAAATCCTGCGCAATCTCATTTCAAACGCGATCAAGTACACGCGCCAAGGGAGCGTGTGCGCGCAAGCGCGTCTCACCGAGAAAAACAAGGCTCAGGTCGTCGTCCGCTTCGAAGTGGCGGACTCCGGGCTCGGTGTGCCGGAAGCGCAGATCCCTCTCATGTTCGAACCCTTTTACCAACTGATGTCCGACGAGGAACGCCAGGACGGGGCCGGCCTCGGCTTATCCATCTGCAAATCGCTTGTCGAACAGATGGGCGGTAGAATCGGGGTCCAATCTCAACTTCGCAAAGGCTCCGTCTTTTGGTTTGAAATCCCCCTAAAAACGGCAACAGATACCCTGACCGGCGAAGCCATCGCGGGCCCCGAAGAACTTAAGGAGTTCGCCTACGGGCATCTCCTGCTTGTCGCCGAAACTCCATTTCTCGACCGCGTTATGAGCGAATACGCGGCCGAACTTAAAATGCGCTTCCGTAAACTGCGTTCTCTCACCAACTTCCGCCCGACCGTCTTCTCGTCGCTCGCGCCGGTCATCGTCTTCATCGACATGGACAATTTCGATCTAGTGAAGCTTTCGCAAGAGATCGAGCTGGCAAGGCAGCATACCGGAATTTCAATCATTCTTCTGACGAACTCCGAAATCGACGAACTCGATCAAAATCTGATCACTCCGCCGGTCATCGCTTTCCTCCGTAAGCCTTTCAGCCGCGAAGACCTGCAGCAAGTTCTCGCCAACCGGTCGGCGGCGCAACGTCTACAGTCACCGCGACCCGCGCGAGTTCTTCCGGCTGCCTTCCCCGTTCCGAGGAAAAATGGTTTGATTCTGCTCGTGGAAGACGATCCCGTAAACCGCATCCTCGCCGAAGCCGTATTCAATGAGCACGGCTATCAAATCGACTGCGTCGTAAACGGCGAGGAAGCCGTCGAAGCCGTCCAACGCACAGCCTACGACTTGATTCTCATGGATTGCCAGCTACCCGTTATGAGCGGTTATGAAGCCGCAAAACGGATCCGTGACGTCGAAGAAACCTCCGGCCGTCGCGTTCCCATCATCGCGGTGACTGCGCACGCCTCCATCAGCGACCGCAAAAAATGCCTCGCCAGCGGAATGGACGACGTCATCAATAAACCGTGGAAAAACCGTGAGCTGGTCCGGACCGTCGCCAAATGGCTCGGAGAAGAGAACGAAAGCCCGATCGACTGGAACACACTCGACGAGTTATGCGAAAAAACCAACGCCAGCGCCACAAGCCGTATGATTGATTCCTTCCTCTCCACCTTGCCGCAAGCACTCGCTGCGATCGAGGCGGAAACGAAACTGAAAAACTGGCCAAAGGTGAAATTCTGGGCACACCGACTCAAATCCTCGAGCGCCACCCTAGGCGCCAAGCGTCTCTCGGAAAATTGCAAACGACTTGAAGAACTCCTTGAAGTAGCGGGAAACGTGAGCGAAGAGCAAGCGATTCCGGCCGTCCAACTCGTTCTCGAACAAGGACAGGCCGCCTACGACAGCCTACGCCACAAATACTACATGGAAGCCGACTGAAGCCTTTAAGGTACTAGACGGTAACCTTCGTTAATCACCGTCTCGATCTTGACTGCCGATTTCGCGAGCTTCTTGCGTAAGTGTCCGATGTGCGTGTCGACCGTGCGGTCCGTGATGTTGGTTTCCGCTCCCCAAACAAGATCCAGCAGCTTCGCGCGGCTGAACACGCGGTCGGGCGACCGAGCGAGAACATGTAGAAGTTTAAATTCCAGCGACGTTAAAGGAATTAACTCATAACCGGTCGGCGTAACCAACTGCACGCGCTGTCTCGAAATACTGATGGTAAGGTCCCGCAAGCGGATCGTGTCCTTCATCGAGCGCTGCGCCTCGGCCTTCCGGATCCGCGCGTCCACGCGCGCCTTTAGCTCG
>CALBDW010000080.1 GCA_937927435.1 uncultured Bdellovibrionales bacterium | reverse complement strand
ACGAAGACCGTCGTAGGCTCGCGCCTCATTCCCCAAAGCACGCCCGCATGGGTTTTCGGCAAGACATAGGAACGTACGGGCCCCCAATCGGCGAAAAACCGCGCTTTAGAAGAGCTCGCTTCGTAACCAAACGGCGTCGCGTACTGGCCGAAATTTAAAAAATATGATTCCTTCTCAAATCTCAGAAACGCTTCGGGCCGGCGTTCGCCGACATCAAACTCATTGGAATCGCCGTCGAGTTCCGCCATCACGGGAAGATCCAAGTATACGAAACCATACGATGACAAAACCTTCTTCCAGACGAGCGAAGCATCGTTGAGAGTGAAGCCCCGGTCGAGAAAATTCCTCCGATTGGCATATCGAGCCTCGAAGTCGATAAAGACGGAAAATTCTGCGGCCTTCAAAGATGCCGCTCCATTCATGTTCGCGTTCGTTTTCGCTTGTACCCAAACAGGAAAGAGAAAGGCGATGATCGAGACGATGAAAACGCGTTTGACCGACATGCCTGCGCCTCCCGCGCAGAACCGATGACAGAGAGAGGCGCAAATGTCACTGATTATGGAATTTTTGAAGAAACCATCAAAAAAGCGGGAACAAATGCCTCACAAAAGCGGCAGCAGTCCCACAGCCCGCTTCCATTCTTCAGTCGGCTCGATCAAACGCCGCTGGTTTAGATCGAAAAGGCCGATCGTGAAGTCCGCAACGCACGCTTCCTCACCGTTTTCTTTTACCATGACTTGTTTCAGGCTCATGATCTTACCGGAAACCTTCTCCACCCATGAGCGGATGGTGATGAGCTCGCGGTTCCGGATTTCGCGCCGGAACTGAACCCGTACCTCGAGGATCGTCGGCCCAATCCTGGACCTCAGAACCTGTTCCAATCCATATCCCCGGGTGTTGATGATCTCCCAGCGCGCTTCCTCGAAGAGTTGGAGATAAACCGCGTTGTTCACGTGCCCAAAAGTGTCCAAATGCGATTCGCGGATCAGAACTTTGTATTCAAAAACTTGAGCGGCATTCGCGGATGACTCCATGCTGTTTGACCTCTTGTTGCCACATTATGATTTCCTTCGCCCGATTCTCCAAACGATTTTCGGTACGGTTTTTCGCACGGGCACCACCCACTTCGACCGCGGCGCGCAGACATCGCAATGACCGCAGGCTGTGATCGGTTCAGGGTCACGAAAGTAGCCGAGAATCCCCGCATGTCGACAAGCCTTACGTTCCGCGAACTCAACCATCGACTCCAGCGCCCGCCACCGGGCGGCGATCACACGCGCCTCCGCTTTTGACTGCTGGATGAAAAACGCCTGAAGTTCCACATCCTTTCGCGAGTAAAGGAGCAGACAGCGAGACATCCGCCCGTCGCGCCCGGCCCGTCCCATCTCTTGGTAAAAGGACTCGATATTGGCCGGCATATTGTAATGGATAACCAAACGGACATCTGGGTAGTTAACCCCCATGCCAAACGCGTTCGTCGCACAAAGAATTCTAAGCCGCCCGTCATCCATGCCCTTTTGAGTTTCGGCTCGTAACTCCGCCGATAGCCCCGCATGATAATAACCGACCCGCGAAAAACGTCCGGCGAGTTCCGCCGCGAGTTGCTCAGCCCTGTTACGCGTTCCACAATAGATCAGAATGCGTCCCTCAGGGACGGTGCGAATGGCACTGATAATCACGCTCAGTTTCTCTCGATCGCTTTCGCACTCACTTACTTGAAAGAAGAGATTCGGCCGATAAAACCCGTAGACATGCCGTTTCGGCTCCCGCATGCGAAGTATCTCGACAATATCATCGAGCACCTGAGGTGTAGCCGTGGCCGTGAGCGCCAAAATGGGAACTTCCGGCTTCGTTTCCCGAAGACGAGAAAGGCGCGAATAGTCCAGACGGAAATCATGTCCCCATTGCGAAACGCAGTGGGCCTCGTCGATAGCAAATAAAGAGACCGCTTGGCTGCGAAGCCACTCGATAAAACCGGACGTTTGAACCCTCTCCGGAGAGAGAAAAAGAATGTAAGGTCCTCCGTGCCGGATTTGGGTGAAAACCTCACCGTTTTCGTCGGTGCTTTGGCCCGAATGTAGACAGCCGGCCCGCAACCCCATTAAGGAAAGAGAGCGCACTTGATCTTGCATTAAAGCGATCAAGGGCGAGATCACCACCACCAAGCGGCCAGTCACATAGGCCGGCAACTGATAGCAGAGACTCTTTCCCTGACCCGTGGGCATCACGGCCAGCGCGTCATGTCCGGCCAATACGGATTCAATAACCGGCCTTTGACCTTTTCGAAACTCCCGCAGGCGAAACGTGTCCCGCAAAATTCCGAGCAATGATTCAGTTGGCTCCTCTTGGGGCGGATTCAACACGTCGGTGACCCCTCTTGCCTAAAGCGCAGCGCCTGTTTGTGCGCGGCAAGCAAAACGGGTGCGCACCTCGAATTCGTGAGAATCGCCCCTCATTCAGTTTAAGATCCGGAATTCGTTCCGCCCTCTGACCTCTATACGCCCCTTCCGGCCCGACCGCGAATCGCGGTTCTGTAAATGAAAAGAACAAGCATAGCGCCCAGAACGCTTGCTATGAACCCAGCCGGCTCTCCGGGGCGATAGATATTGAGGAATTGTCCCAGGTACCCAGCCACGATCGCACCGACAATACCGAGAATAACCGTCATGACGAAGCCGGCCGGATCCGTGCCCGGCATCAGAGCTCGCGCCACCAAACCAATGACGAAGCCGATGATAATCATCCAAATGATAGCCATGTGTCCTCCTCACGGAGAACGGATAAAGGCGCGTTGGGGAATTCGCGCGATCCGCCCTCCGAGTTATGAGGAGTAACACTGGCGAGGAAAAGAAGTCCGCCGTCGTGACGTGCAGTTTTCTTCAATGCGACCAATTTTCACTGCTTCCGGCGGACGTAAAGTTTTACTTAACCGTGACGGTGATCGTCTGAACGAGGTTACCGCCGTATGCCCTGTGCGCGCCGTCAGCGAATTGCAAGGTCAGAGTGTGTTTCCCGGGCGAGAGTTTCAGCTCGGCCTCAGTATCGCCGTTGCCAAAATGAAGATGGTTGTCGTCGAATGGAATCGGTTCACCTTCTTTCACCGCCGGCTTATCGATGATGATGTGGAAATGTCCCGTTCCCGGCTCCATTGTGCCGGCCTTCGCGATCTTGAGACCTTCAACCTCGAACTTCGCCTTGAAAGTCTGCGGAACGGTTGCACCGTCGGCGGGAAAAACAAAACGAACGCGCGCCGATTTAATGGCACCTATGACCTCGGGCTTCGAACTTTCAGCTCCCGTACGGCCCGTATGGTCGGAGTGCTGAGCAAAAGCCACCGCTAAAGCGCAAACCACAACAACACCGATAAAAGAACACGCCAAGACACGTTTCATCCACACTCCCCCTTTTAGCGATTCGATGCTTGCTCGGGAAGGGCCTCTCCGCGGAGCTCTCCCAATCGCGCAAGCAATTCGTTTTTCTCCCTTTCCGCGACGTTATATTTCTGCATCGCACGGAAAAGATGATCAGCAAAAATTAAAAAATGCTCCTCGTTCGCCAAAAGATCCGGACTCACTTTTTGGATAACGTTTTCGGACTTACATGGCCCGTCGCTCATTTGGCAAATCTGGTCCGCGAGCTGACGTCTGAAACGGGCCATTTGTTCAGGCTTCCCGGCTAACTTCGAAAAATATGACGAAATCCGGCCGTCGCCGAGATTCATCCGCATCCATTCATCGACGATGTTTGAGACGACCTTGTTCCCGCCAATTCTCTCGTAGAGTTTCTTTTCATTAACGACCTGTACGCGCTTTCGCGGACGACGGCGCCTTGCCGCTTCGGATTCCGAAGCGAAAGCCGTCACAAAAACGCAAAGCAGTAAAATCCAAATCGTAAAACGGCGCATCTAAAACATTCTCCTGCCCGCTTCACGTGACGTCAAGGAACTCAGAACCTGTAGAGAATAAGCAGTCTCCCGCCCTCTGAATCCAAGAGGGGAACGAAAGAGATCGACGACTCAACGCCTTCAATTGTATCCAAATGAGCTCGCGCCACAGCATGCCCGACTAAGATCCCCAGTGTTGCCCCGCCTACGACATCCGACAACCAATGCCGATCCTTCAAG
>CALBDW010000079.1 GCA_937927435.1 uncultured Bdellovibrionales bacterium | reverse complement strand
TAGCGCGGACCTGCGGATGAATGCGTGCTTCGAAATTGCGGTTGCCGGAGAGGACCGCGGCCACAGTCAGGTCATTCTCCTCGATTTCGCGTGCGATTTCCGGATCGAGAGGGCCGCTGTTGCCGATGCAGGTTGTACATCCGTATCCGACGAGGTTGAAGCCGAGGGCGTCGAGATAGGGCGTGAGTCCCGCTTCGCGGATGTATTCCGTTACGGCTTTGGAGCCGGGGGCGAAGCTCGTCTTCACCCAAGGAGGCACTTTTAACCCTCGTTCGACCGCTTTTTTCGCAAGCAAAGCGGCGCCCAGCATGAGGGCCGGGTTTGAAGTGTTCGTGCAGCTTGTGATGGCCGCGATGACAATCGAACCATCACGGAGTGTCGTGCCTCTCGGAACCGGCCCGGAGGTCGATTTTTGACGTTTCTCGAGAAAGTTTCTGAAACTCGTCGCGGCCATACTGAGGCTGTAACGGTCATGAGGCTTGGCGGGGCCTGCGACACTGGGTTCAACGGTCGAGAGGTCGAGTTCAAGAAGATCCGAGAACTCGATTTCGGGATCACCCGATTCGGGCCAAAGACCCTGACGACGGTAATATTCTTCACTGAGCCGCGCGGCCTCTTTACGGCCGGTGAGTTCGAGGTACTCGATGGTCTTTTCATCCACAGGCCAAAACCCAACCGTCGCACCGTATTCGGGCGCCATGTTGGAAATCGTCGCGCGATCGGCGATGGATAGCTCGGTGACACCTGGTCCCGTGAATTCAACGAACTTGCCGACCACGCCGTGCGCTCTCAACATTTGCGTAATCGTGAGCACTAAATCCGTGGCCGTGACTCCAGGACGCAGACGGCCTCGCAGTTTGAAGCCCACGACGTCGGGGATGAGCATGGAACACGGTTGGCCGAGCATCGCGGCTTCCGCTTCAATGCCGCCCACGCCCCACCCGAGCACGCCAAGCCCGTTCACCATGGGTGTGTGCGAGTCCGTACCCACGAGCGTATCGGGCCGGATCCAGTTGGTACCGTCGGGGCCTTTTTGGACGAATGCCACTTGCGCAAGGTACTCCAGATTCACTTGGTGGCATATCCCGGTGGCGGGAGGAACGACGCGGAAATTCGAGAACGCCTTCTGCGCCCATTTCAGAAAGGCATAGCGTTCCGTATTCCGTTCGAACTCCATTTCCACGTTCTTGGCGAACGCGTCGGGCGTACCGTAGGCGTCCACTTGCACCGAATGGTCGACGACGAGATCGACAGGTTGAACAGGATTGATCTTTAAGGGGTTGCCGCCTTTGTCGACGACAGCGGCGCGCATGGCTGCCAGATCGGCGATCGCCGGAACGCCCGTGAAGTCTTGTAAGAGTACGCGAGCGGGCATGAATTGGATTTCCGTACGCGACGAATCCCGCGGTTTCCATGCGGCGAGCGTTTCAACGTCGGTTTGAGCCCTCGGATCGGTCCCTTGTTGGTGTAAGACGTTCTCGAGAAGAATGCGAAGCGAACGGGGGAGCTTCTTGAGATCGCGGTTGAGAATTTGGGCGACCTTGGGAAGCGAATGAAAGCGGTAAGTTATTCCGTCCAATTGAAACGAGTCTTCGCAAGTCATTCGACCCTCCTTCCGGGTGGCATCCGACATGGCCATCTTGCCCCGGCCTTTGAGGGAAGGCAAGTGAAGGCCGATCGAAAGCGAGCGTTTCTAAATAAGACGTGTCGAGACGATCGACAGAAGTTTGCCGATTGCGCGTCTCAAACTGGCACGTTCTCGGCCGAAGAGGGATATCGTTGTTCAAGCCTATTGGACAGTTAAGCGCGAGTGAGTCCATACCGAAAGAACGCACGTAACGAAAAAGAGAGGCGACATGGTACGGGGGGGACGAAAATTCATGTTCGCAAATGTGGGCGCCGTTCTCGTCGCGTCTCTACTCGCTATGAGTTGTTCGTACGATAAACCGACGCCCGATGATGGCAGGGACCGTGGGGTGCAAAAAATCGCGACGGAAATCGCGTGTTCATCGGCGACCGCACCTTTCTTCCGTCAATGCGCCGAAGCCTTGCTAGCGACATTGGAACTGTCCGAAAAGGAACGCGTGGCGCTTTCGTCCTGCGGATTCGAAGTGGCTCATCCGGACACGTCAAACGAAGATCTCTTCGAAGTCGCGCGCGCCACGGTTAAAGCCCACTGCGTTTTCGGCTATTAATTTTGCCCGCCGCTCAAGCGGTAGGTTAGTCCCACTAAGACTTCCACCACTTGTCCTGGTCCGAACCTGTGTCGGAAATCGAAGCGCGCGTCGAGCGGACCGGCGATCCACTGCGTGAGGCCGCCGCCGTAATGCCAGCCGCCTGCGAATCTTCGCGGAATTTCGGGGGTGCTTTGTTCGTACTGGTCGAGGTGAAAACCGATCAGAAAGTGCACGAGAAGCGGCTCGACCGCGAGGTCGAGACGGTAATCGACGACTGCGGACCGGTACACAATGCCGTTACCGATCCCATTGTAGAATTCGCCTTCAAAAAATCCCAACGAAGAAGGGAGGCCGCCGCGTACGGCCCAGCCGGGGACGAGTTCCATCAAACCGTTGCGCGCGGGCAAAAGTGGGCCGAACGCGAAACCGAGTTCCGCGGTCCCTCTGGTTTCATTTTGGGCGTGGAGGAAACTAAAAGGCGTAATGAACAAAACGAGCGCGATGAAAACGGGGGCAAAAAACGGCATCAATTTTCCTTGCGAATGAGTTGCACAAGCGCTTCCGCGTTATCGCTGAAGATCCAGTCGACGCCGCGAGAAACCTCACGGTAGAGAACAGAGGGAGAATTTACGAAACCCGTGCCGACCGACTGGCCAATCCCTTTGTGACGCTCCATCACTTGTCCGTTGACGATCAAATATTGACCGGTCAAGCCTCCGAGTTCGCGCTCGATGGCGAGTTTCGAAAGTGTTGCGACGTTGAGTTCCGCGATCGGCAACCAAGCCTGATTCACGCCGATCGGAGGGGATTTCAGAATCTCCTGGTCCATCGACATGAGGTGATAATCGCTGACCGGATCGAGCTTCGCCAGAGCTTCCTTGAGCGATTGCCAATGCAACTCTTTAAGTTGCGGCGCCCGGCCCTTGATTTCGATCATGAGATGCGTCCGACCCGCCACGGCCTCGATGACCTCTTCGAGCGTGGGAATCTCAGGCAGACGCTTGCGAAGCTCGCGGAGACTCAGTTCGGAAATTTGGCTCGGATCTTTGAAGACCCGGTAGCAGTGGGGATCGTGATGCACGACGGGCTGCCCGCATTTTGTCCAACGCACGTCGAATTCAACGCCCCAAACGCCCGCCTCCACTGCCTTTAAGAAGGCCGGCAAAGTGTTCTCTCTATGTTCCCGATGGGCCCCGCGGTGGGCGATGATTTTGGTTGCGCGCAACTGATCCTTCGGTGGCTCGGGATGAGGAGTGGTAGCCATCAATGTGTCGGTGACGGTCAGGAATGCGCCTTTTAACCAGCTCACGACGTTCATGAGCACCAATTCAATCCTTCTCGACTGGCTCTGGCAAGTTCCGTTTCAGTTCCGGCGGCCGCGCGACGCCGGAAATAAAAAAGGGGACCTATGGCCCCCTTTTCATAAACCCAATGAGTCGAGAAATTACCAGCTCGCTTTGGTGACGCCCGGAATTTGGCCGAAGTTCGCCAAGCGACGGAATTCGTTACGGCACAGGCCGAATTTTCTCAGATAACCGCGCGGACGACCCGTCAGCTTGCAGCGGTTGCGGAGACGAACGGGAGAGCTGTTTTTCGGAAGTTGGTTGAGGCGCATGCGAGCTTCTTGACGCTCTTCTTCGCTGAGAGACATGTCGAGAGAACGAGCGCGCAGTTCTTTACGTTTTTCCTCATATTTTGCGACCAACTTCGCTCTTTTGAGCTCTTTCACTTTCATTGCGAGACGGGCCATAACACTCCTTACTAGGCTTCAAAAATATTGGCTCAATAACTTTCGGGGCATCATTCTCCGCCAGGTGAGGCTCCGCTAGGTGAGAACGATCTCTTCACCGCCGACGAGATCGCACATGGGCGCGATCTGCTCGGGGGCTTCGGGAACTATCACCGCATAATCAGCCGACGAAAGCTGCGCGAGAAACGCCCCGCCTTCCAAACCACGGAAGATACCCAAAAATTCACCGCGATGTTGGCTGATTTTCGTCTCGGCGTCAAATGTAATTATTTGATCTTCCCAGCCTTCCGGGCTTGCCAAGTGGATCCAGCCCCCGCTCATAGCCACGCACTCCGCTCGCGGGAAGGGTGCCGAGAAGACTCGGGGAAGTCGGGTCGCACAATCGAATAAAACCACGGGATTTTCGACTTCCTGGCCTTCAACCGTTAGACGCTCCGGTACAAATATGATTTGAGACCTCGACAGGGCCGTCATACAGCGAACGTTTTCGACATAAACGCCGACTCGGGCGGCTTCCTGGTTAAAACCCATAATCATTCGACCACTTGTGTCAAAAAACGCAATCCCAGCTCGCTGTAAAGGCTGCACTTGGTGACCTTGGGCCTTGGCGGAGTAGGGATGATAGGCCACGGCGATCATGCCCCACAGGCCGACGATTTCGACAGCTGCGGAACCAATTTCGAAATTCGCTTCCATTTCTCCGCGCGGATTAATGATCCAGGCGTTTTTCTTCCGCGCCATTTGATAATTAGTGTCGACGGCCAAAAATCGCCCCGACGGGAGATAACGGATGAACGGAAAGTCCGGACAAGTCCATTCATCAGGAAGATCGATGCGACGATCCTGCCAGAGAATGACCTGACGCGCGGGTGTCCCCTGAATGGTTACAGGGGAACCGTCCGGCATGAAATCGAGATCGCAAACCGCGCCAATCTCGATTGGGAAAGGGAAATCGAAGATCTTCACACCCCAGTTGTCCTTCAGAGAAGGGAGTGCGTCAACGTCGGCCTGTAATGCGTTGCAATGGGCTCGACTCCTCACGCCACAGTGCTTGGGGTCGTCGAGCTTCCTCCCGTCGGTGTCGGCATCGGCGGCGGGAAACTTCCCCACAGCCCGGTTTTGTGGTCAAGAGCTGGCAAGTTCAAGCCCAATGCAATCCGTAAAGCTTCGCCCACGTCGTCGACGAAGCTGAATCGAAGCTTCGACTTGACCTCGTCGGGAACTTCCCGAAGATCGCGTTCGTTCTTGCGCGAGAGAATAACGTGTTCAACGCCGGCGCGTTCAGCCGCAATGACTTTTTCTTTAATTCCTCCGACTGGCGCGACGACACCACGGAGAGTGATCTCACCGGTCATGGCCAAACGCGGATTCACCGGCTGTCCGGTGAAGAGCGACGCCATCGAAGTCAAAATCGCGAGACCGGCCGACGGCCCGTCTTTCGGAATCGCGCCCGCCGGGACATGCACGTGCAGATCTTTCTTTTCGAGTTCAAGCGACGCCGAGACCTGGGGCAGGCGGCTGCGGAGTAACGTCAATGCGATCTGCGCTGACTCCTTCATCACGTCGCCGAGTTGCCCGGTTAGAACGAGACGGCCGGCACCGGGCATGAGTGCTGCTTCGATGAAGAGAATTTCTCCGCCGACCGGCGTCCAAGCCAGACCGGTTGTCACGCCGGGAGGGGTTTGTTTTTCGGCGACTTCGTGTTCAAAACGTACGGGGCCGAGCGCCTCTTCAATATCATCCTTCTGGATATCCAGCCGTTCGGCGCCTTCAACGATTTTCGTGGCCGCGTTCCGGCAGACGGCCGCAAGCTTCCTTTGCAGGTCGCGGACTCCGGCTTCACGCGTGTAGTGCGTGATCACGTGAAGAATCGCCTCATCGTCGATCGAAACTTGCTCCGGCTTCAAACCATGTTCCCGGAGTTGTTTCGGAAAGAGATGGTTCTTCGCGATGTGAAGCTTTTCGTTTGTCGTATAACCGCTCAGCTCGATGACTTCCATGCGGTCGAGCAGCGGGCCGGGGATGGACTCAAACGAGTTCGCTGTGGCGATGAAGAACACCTTCGAGAGATCATAAGGGACGTCCATGTAGTGGTCGGTGAACGTCGCGTTTTGTTCGGGGTCGAGCACTTCAAGCAGGGCGGCCGCTGGGTCGCCTTGATAACCGCGGCCCAGTTTATCGATCTCGTCGAGTAGGAAGACAGGGTTCTGCGATCCGGCCCGTTTGATGCCTTGGATGATCCGTCCGGGCATCGCACCGATATAGGTGCGGCGATGGCCGCGGATCTCCGCCTCGTCACGCACGCCGCCCAGAGAGACCCGCACGAACTTCCGTCCAAGCGCGCGGGCGATCGACTGTCCGAGACTTGTCTTACCAACTCCAGGTGGACCGACGAAGAGAAGAATCACGCCCCTTCCTTCCGGTCCTTTCAATTTCATTGTCGCTAAGTGTTCGAGAATGCGTTTCTTGACCTTGTCGAGACCGTAGTGGTCGGCATCGAGCACCTCGCGGGCTTTTTTGAGGTTGATCTCAGGTTCAGGATCCGGTTTCCACGGCATTGCGAGCAGGAGGTCGAGGTAGTTGCGGATGACGTGTAACTCCGGTGACTGAGAACTCAGCAGTTCCAGGCGCCGCAATTCCTCGAGAGCGACCTTCATGACCTCTCCGGGCATGTCGCTCTCTTCGATTTTCTTGCGGTATTGCTGGCTTGCGCGGATGCCGTCGCCGCCTTCGCTGTCGCCGAGCTCCTCCTGGATCGTACGGAGATGCTCGCGCAAGATGGCTTCCCGCTGGTTCTTTCCCAGCTTTGAAGTCATTTTATTCTGGATTTCGAAGCGGACCTGCAACTCGTCGCGAACCCGTTGCATGAGATCCAGCATTCTTAGCGCGCGATCCTTCGTGGTGATGAGTTCCAGCACCTCCTGCTTTTCAGCGATGCTGATCTCGATGTTCGCGGCGATAATATTGAGGAGCAGATCCAGATCATTTGTGCCGTCGAGCAGCGGCGTCATTTGCGCGCTTACACCCGGCAGAAACTCAAGGATTTGTTTGGCGAGCGTTTTAACGCTGTCGCGCAGGGCTTTAATCGTCGATTCTTCAGCGCCTTTTTCATTCGGCACTGGTTCCGGTGTCGCCAAAAGGCTGCCTTCGCTCTCGTGCGGATCGACAATCCGCACGCGCTCCAATCCCTTCACGACGAGGTGGTAGCCCTCGTTTTCGTTGCCCTTAACCAATTCGACCTGGCAAAGGACCCCGATCTTATGCAGTTCATCAGGAGCGATACGCTCTTTTTGTTCAGTCGGTTTCTGGAGAACGCCGATCAGATAAGAGGGCTTTTCGCCGCCTTGCTTCTCCTGAAGCTGGCGTATTGCTGCGATACTCTGTGCGCGGCCGACTCGGATGGGGATGGTCAATCCCGGAAAAAGAACCAGGTTTCGAAGAGCGATGACGGGAAGCGGGTTGTTTAAAAGTGAGCTGTCCATGCAAAAAACTTGGGGCTGAAACGGGGGCTGTCAAGGTTGCATCGAGTCAACGAAGTTCGACTGGGCCTCATCATTTGGTCCGGGCCGAGAGCGAATGTTAACTCGTCTTCGCAATTTCAAAGCATGGTATGGAGATATCTCGACATTGGACGGTGCCTACGGCACCAGGTCACTCGCGACGGGCGTGTGGCCGGAGAAAGTCGATGAAAAAGGCAGATCGAAAAACAATTGAAAGTCCTTGTATCGCGGTTCATTTGCAATCGGGATCTCTTCTCGCCCTCCGACGGGAACTGCAAATCGTTCTTAAACAACTCGGCGTTGAAACAGAGCGGACGGAAATGGCACCGCACGTTTCACTCGCCTATGCAAAGGGCGAAGCGGGGGTCTGCAATATCCAGCGCATCCTCACTGAAATTCAGGAGCTCGATGCTGGCGAAGGGTTTTGCGCGAAAGCGGTGGGCTTCGCGGTGCTTCCCGGCGTAACGACCCCATATGATTATCTGGCGATCGAAGTTGAGCCGTCCGAATGGCTCATGAAAGCGAACGCGATCGTGAGGAAGCATCTGCGGGTTCGCAACTTCGAAGGCGGGTTTAAAAACCATATTTCGATCCTGCGGATTCCAAAGGGCGCGTTGAAAGCGGAGACGGCGAAGAACCTGGTGCGTGAGCTCAATGCCTCGCTTCTGGCGGCTCGGGCGTTGGGGATGACCCCGAAATGGACCGGCAAATGCCTGGCCGTATCTGAAAAAACTCGCCGGATTCGTTACAAAAGGCCGCTTCGCGCGGCTTAAAAAGGGGCTCTTCCGATTTCCGGCTTGCCTGATTGAAGGAAGTCGGGAAAATTGCTCCCCGTTTATGACTTATAATCCGAGAGACAAATACTTTTTGAAGGCGAAGCAAGAGGGCTTCGCCGCGCGTTCGGTTTACAAACTTCAAGAGCTCGATCAAAAGTTCCGCATCCTTAAGAAGGGACAGACGGTTCTTGATCTAGGCGCCTCCCCGGGATCGTGGTCCCAGTACGCGTCCCAGAAAGTCGGCAAGGAGGGGAGGGTGCTCGGCGTGGATTTGAATCCTGTGAGCGTGCGTTTGGATAACGCCGTCTTCATCGTCGCCGATCTTCGCGGCTTGAATTTGGAAGAGGTTTTTCGGGAGCACGGTTTTGAGCCGCCGTTTGACGTCGTCATGTCGGATATGGCTCCGAAGACCACGGGGATTAAGTCGGTCGATCAGGCGCGTTCCCTCGAACTTTGTGAACTGGCTTTGGATACGGCGAAGAAGTACCTGAAACCGGGCGGCACCTTTATTTGCAAGTTCTTTCATAGCGGCGAATTCGGCCAGCTTCGCAACGCGATCAAAAAAGAATTTGAAAGAGTCGACGCGCTGAAACCCGAAAGCACGCGTTCGATTTCCAAAGAAATTTTTCTGGTTGGTCTCAAATTCCGCCCTTCATCTGTGTGAGTCTCGCGACGATTTCCCTTTCGGATTCTGATAGAGTGGGGACAGTCGGGAGTTGCACCGATGCCTTTGGCAAATATCGAGTCGAAAAGCCCCCTCTCGTTCCTCCGGGATCTCTACCGGTCAGCGCATGAACACGATGTTTTCACGGGAGCCGCGGCTCTCGCATACTATTTCTTTTTGGCGATCTTTCCGGCCCTTATCTTTCTTCTCTCGTTGATTCCGTTCCTCCCGTTCGCGACCGATCTCTACAATTACCTGATGACCTTGATCCGCGAAACACTGCCCGCGGAAGGTGCGGACGTCCTCGCGAAAACGGTGGCCGAAGTCACAATCCAAAAAAGAGGAGGCCTGCTTTCCCTCGGCGGCATTATGACTCTTTGGGCGGCCTCCGCGGGAATGTACGCGTTGATGCGGCAACTGAACTCCGCCAGTGGTATCCAAGATTCGAGACCGTTTTGGAAAGTGCGGGGAGTATCCGTGCTTTTGACCCTGATTCTGAGCGTGCTGATTTTGCTCGCGTTCGTCCTGATGATCTTCGGCGGCGTGATGACGGCATGGCTCGACGAGCTCTTGCACTTCGGTCGTCCGCTCCTTGCGGTTTTCAGCGTCTTCCAGTGGATCGTTTCCATCCTCGCGCTTCTCACCGGATTCGCGCTCATTTTCCATTTCGGGCCCGATACGCGAAACCGCCTACGTTTCTTGAGTCCGGGAGCGGTCACCGGTGCGCTCGTTGCCCTTTTTGCCTCGTCATTATTCCGGCTTTACGTTCAAAGTTTCGCAGACTACGCGGTGACGTACGGCTCGATCGGAGCAGTCATCGTTCTTATGCTCTGGCTCTACATCATGGCGCTTGTCACGCTGATCGGCTACGAGATCAATCTCGTGGCCGAACGCAGATGGGGAAAAGGTCGCGAGGCGGCGTCCGCCGCGATGGGGCAGCCGTCGCCTCTTTCTCCGGGCAATGCTTAGATGGGTGAAGCCCGGTCAAGATCGATGTTGTCCATGGTGGGCTGCTGGTTTCGGGCGGTTTCGGCTTTATGCGTCCGCGAACCTTGCAGTTCTTTGTTCATCAATTCTTTGGCGCGGCCCAAAAGACGCTGGCCGCCCGTTTTATTCTTGCGGAGGTAATAGAGGCCTAAGAGGCCGCCGGCCACCATGAGGGACTTCATCAACGAGCTTCGTGAACGTGCGATGGTCTTCATTCTCAACTCCTTAACGATCGTATCGGCCATTCAATCACGATACGGGGCCCACGTCTTTCGGGTAGGGGTGAAAGTATTGCGAAGGTTCTCGCAACAAGACGGCTTCGGTTCAGCCGAAGGCGGACGCTCTTGAAGCGATTGAAAAGACTCGAAAACGGCGGGGTGGGAAACTGCCGTTTTGGAGAGGAACTTTATGGCGGCGAGCACATCTTCCGGAACTCGCATTGACCTTTCGATAGATGTCGGTCCCGTGGTTTTGAAAGGATACGTCTGCGTTCCCGCGCGGGCCCGTAGCATCGTGATTTTCGCTCACGGCAGCGGAAGCGGGTACATGAGCCCGAGAAATCGGTTCGTCGCGCATACACTGAACAAGGCGGATATCGCGACATTGCTTTTCGATCTTCTGGATGAAAGCGAGGCGAATGACCGGCGTTTGGTTTTCGATATCGATTTCTTAACCGAACGACTAATTCGAGCGACGGAGTGGATCGGGACCCAAAGGGCTCTCGATTCGATGGCGATCGGTTACTTCGGAGCCAGCACGGGTGCGGCCGCCGCCTTGCAAGCCGCCGCGCGCTTGGGAACGAAAATCAAAGCCGTTGTTTCGCGTGGTGGCCGGCCGGACCTCGCCGGTAATTTTCTCGCGGATGTGCAATCGCCGACATTGCTTATCGTCGGCGGCGAGGACGACGCCGTGATCCCGCTCAACGAGCGGGCGTACGAGAAACTCACTTGTGAGAAAGAATTCGTGATCATTCCAGGAGCGACTCATCTGTTCGAGGAACCCGGAGCGCTCGAAAAAGTGGCGGAGCACGCGACGAAATGGTTTAAGAAATTTTTAGTCCGAACGCGCAGGCCGGAGATCGAGGTGACGCTCTGAACGAGGCTTTTCGACACGTTATCGGTTTTTAAATACCGGCGCATCGGAGGCGGTTTGTCTACGGATCTTGATTCTCCCGGTCTTTCTTTCGCAGTTTTCGCAACATAATCGGTTTTGATTGTTTAAATTTTCCGGATTGGCCAAATCCCTTCCGCACGCGGGTTAAGGTCTTTTCAGACTGTATGACCCAGTGGCTCTTAAGGGAGGGGACATGACGCTTCGGTCACTGAAAGCGGCGTTGTTGGCTGCTTTTCTTCTGGCTCACACGAACTGCGGCTCCGAATCACAGAATTCAAGCGCGGTACCGCCACCGGCCCCGAAACCGGCGCCGAAAGGGGAAATCGAGCTCCAAGGCGTTTGGCGTTCGCGGTGTATTCCCGGAAAGCTCGAAGGGTTGGTCGCACTCGTCAACATCGGCATCACTCAAGTTTCCGAGCTGACGATTGAAGGCGACGAAGTTACGGAGAAAACGATCGTCACGTCCGGTTCCTGCAGCAGTCCCGACATTGAAATCACCGCCAAGGGAACATACCAAAGCGGGCCGACGGCCAGACCAAACGTCAAATCAATTGATATGAAGTTCGGCAGGTACAAGGTTAAGCCGGTCACTGAATTCGGCATGCGCATCTTGAACTTGTCGGCGTTCTGCGGCCGGAAGGACTGGAAAATCGGTGTCACCCGGCTCATCACTCCTCAAGAGGATGCGGAGTTCTGTTTGCCTGAACCTCAGATTCAAACGGTTTATTCCGTCGAGGGTAAGCGCCTTTATTTCGGAGTCGAACGAGAACCGTCTACTGAGACTGGTGAACGTAAGATCCAGTTGCGGCGTGATTGGTACTTCACTTCGGTTCAATAAACGCGAACGGACGTAAAGAGCGAGGAGAGAAAGACATGGTCGCAGGTAAGATTCGTTTTCTCACGGGTATCACAGCGGGTTCAGCCGCGCTGGCGGCATTGCTTGTCGCATGGCAGTCGCAATCAAATATCGTCGTGTCGGCGACTCCCGTGCAATGTTACCGGATCAAAATGCCTGACCGACCGTCCTCGTCGGTGATGTATGCTCCACGGATCGAGAACTGGTGCTACCGTGAACTGGACCGACCGTCGGGTGCACGTTTCATTTACCAGATCGACGACGAGGGGCTTACGAAGCCGGAACTTTCAATGATCGTCGAAGCGGACGGGACGATTACACACGCGTCCCTCGTGCACGGCGAGCTCAGTGTTCACCGCGTGAGAGGATTCAACCCGCTCAATGCGCCGCTGACTCCTCCCGAAGAAGCTGAGCCGATTGCTCAGCCTATCTCTGTCGCAGCCGATTCGTCGGTGGCGAGCGCCATCAGCGTGTTTCAGGAAGTGGAGTTCCCCGAACTAGATCCGATCGTCGTGAGGCCGGGAGAGTTCAGGGCGTCCGTCCCGCGCAGCCGGATGCCCTGGTCCGGCTACTGGTTCCCATACTCAAGCGCGCGCCTTTACTCCGGCAT
>CALBDW010000078.1 GCA_937927435.1 uncultured Bdellovibrionales bacterium | reverse complement strand
TTCGCTTAAGCCGCGCACGAGTCCCGCCAAACGCCCGGCCCGGCTCGGCCGCGAGCAGATTCGTTTGAGTTCCCGGATCACTTGAAGAAGATGCGCGTCAACGCTGTAACGATGATATTGGTCGTGCTGCACCCACCCGACTACGCGCCTGAATTCCGGAACACAATGGTCGATCAGACGCGAACGGAAGAACGCGACCAAAGGCCCTTCGGGCTCAAGAGGATCCAGAAGACGGGTCACAAACAAGCCGATTTTACGTTCAAGCGACGGCGTTCGCTCAACCTGAGCGAAGACGGAGTCTGCCTGCGAACGCACGCGCTTTTGCATCAGCAAGGAGGGGTCTGCAAGCAGAGCCGAAAACAACGCATCGACCGAGTTCAGTCTTCGGACTCTGACTTCTTCCAAGCGGGAAGGTGACGCGCTCGCCTGCTCAAACGTCCAATCCGCATAAAAGCTCACGCGAGACAGACCCTTTTGAACCTCGCGCATGAAATCTTTCGGATCCTTGTAGCCGAACCAATCCGCAATCGGTTTTTGCTCAGGGGCCGACAAAACATCGCCCCCACCATCGGAAAGATGAAGTTTGGCGCGGATTAAGAGAAAAAAGTTCTTGTAGTACTCGAGGACCTTGAGCGCATGTTCCGCCTCGTCTCCGAAACGCTCGGGGAAAAGCCTTCGCGCGATCAAAGCCTGCTCGAGATCGCGCAATCCGCCCGGCCCGAATTTGATGTTCGGCTCAAGAAAATTCGTGATCGAGTCGTAGCGCTCCGAACGCGCCCGTCTTTCCAGTCGCATCGCCCGCAAGAGCTCGCGACGGAAAGATTTTCCCCTCTTCCGCAACTTTGCCAGCTGACTATCCAGCTTCCCTTTCGCACCTTCTGTGAGTGGAACCGCAGAAAAGAGCGCCACGATATCAAACGGTTCAACCCCTTTGGTCCAGTCCTCGGGATCTTCGGGAACGCGATAACGAATCTTCAAGCCTTCGTGCGCGAAACCCTCAACAAGCCTTCGTACAACCTCTTCGGGGCCGCAAAAAAGGAGATCGATATCCGACTTCGGGCTCAACTCGCCGCGAGCCCAGCTGCCGAGAACAACCGGCTCGGCAACAAGCCACTCCGAATGACGGGAAAGCCGGGCAAGAAGTTTCTCTCCCAACCAACGGGAGAAAGCCGCCGCCCCCATATCCACACCCGCTCGTTCATCTCCATCCGGTATACGAGCGGGCGGTTTTAAAAGCGCGCGGGCTTCGAAGACCTCATCCGGACTCAAGAAAGACTTTGTTGCCATTTTGCCAGTTTATTGAGCGCCTCAAGAGGCGTGAGCCGAGCCAGATCCAGCGCTTTCAATTCCTCTTGGATTTCCTTCAGTTGCGGCGGAACTGTTTCCGCTTCCCTTGAAGCGAAATCGTCCTGCTCGGACGCCTCATCGGCTTGCCGATCCAAGACACTGAGAAGAGTCATCTGCCGCGTGTCGACCACACGATCACCTTCCAAGCGCTTTAAGATCGACGAAGCCCGGCGCACGACCGCGGCCGGCACGCCGGCCAGTTTCGCAACATGCAGACCGTATGATTTGTTCGCCGGACCTTTGGCAAGCTGATGCAGGAACGTCACTTCTCCACCCGACTCATGAATCCGCATGTGCGCGCATTCAAGTTGCGCGTAATGCGTCGCAAGTTCGGTGAGCTCATGATAATGAGTCGCGAAGAGGGTCATCGACTTCCGGTTTTCGACGAGAAACTCGAGAATCGCTTGCGCCAAGCTCAACCCGTCATAGGTACTCGTGCCGCGACCGATCTCATCCAAAATCACAAGCGAATCTTCTGTCGCTTTTTCAAGGATTTCGGCCGTTTCCTTCATCTCAACCATGAAGGTCGAAAGACCTTCCGAAAGCGAATCGCTCGCACCGATTCGCGTGAAGATACGATCAAATATCGGGAGCTCCGCCTCGCGAGCCGGGACATAACAACCCGCCTGCGCCAAAAGCGCCCCGATCGCCACTTGCCGCATGAGCGTACTCTTACCCGCCATGTTCGGACCGGTGAGCAAGAGACAACCCCCGCGACTGAGTTCGATATCGTTCGCGACAAAAGGCAGGGCGAGCGACTGCTCGATAACCGGATGGCGACTGCCTCTTAAGCGCAAGCTCCCCTTCGGCACGAGTTTCGGCCGACAATAATCGCGCTCGATCGCAAGCCAGGCGAAAGCCGAGACGACATCGATTTCAGCCCAAAGAGCCGCAAGCTTCAGAAGCTTTTGTCCTTCGCGTAAGCACCGTTCAACAAGCGCTTCGAAGATCGAAGTTTCAAGCTCCACCCGCTTCGCCTGGGCTGTCAGAACTTTCGACTCCAATTCCGCCAGCTCCGGCGTGAGATACCGTTCCGCGTTGGCGAGCGTTTGCTTCCGTTCGTACCGATCCTTCGGAACCTTATCTTTATGCGTATTGGTGATCTCAATGTAGTAACCAAAGACGTTGTTAAAGCGGATCTTTAAGGACGGAATGCCCGTAAGTTCCCGCTCTTTCGCCTCAAGATTGAGAATCAACTGCTGCGAGTTCGTGGAAAGCTCAATTAATTCATCAAGTTCCGCGCTAAATCCGCGACGGATGACTCCACCGTTTTTGAGCGAAATCGGCGGTTCATCATCGATGGTCGCCTCGATTTCCGCGACCACTTTTCGCGCCGCTTCGATAAGCTCCGGATCCCATTCACGATCCGACGCCAGCCGCGATACTTCAAGTCCAGCCTTCACGCTTTCCGCCAAGACTTGGAGATCACGCGGGTTTACACCAGGACTTGCCAGCTTCGACAAGCGCCTTTGAATATCTCCCATTTCTCCAAGGACCGAGCGCAGTTCTTTCAATTCCTCGGGGCGCGAACGCCAAGCTTCGACCTGCTCGTGACGCCGCTCGATAGCCTCCTGGTTCACCAGCGGGAACTGCAACCACGAGCGCAAGAGGCGGGAGCCTGCCGAGGTTTTCGTCCGATCGATGGCATGCATGAGAGAACCACGTGTTTCACCCCGATAAGTCTCGAAGACTTCCAAGTGGCGAAGAGTTGTGGCCGAGATCTCCATGCGCGCCAGAAGTTCACGACGCTCAAAAGGCGCGATGGTCTCAAGGACTTTCTCGCCCTGCATGTGAACGGCATAGCTAAGAAGACGACGCGCGCTTTCCGGCCATTCGGCGAAATTCGGAGCGATATCTTCGTGAATCGTCGTCAGGGTCTCGTTATCAACCAGGGCGACACGCAAACGCTCCGGAATGACGATCTCGACCGGCATTAAATGCGCGAGCAACCGAACTCGCTGCGCAGGATCTTTGACGAGGAAATAGAATGCCTCACCCGTCGTCGCATCAAGAAAGCTCACCGATCTCTCATCAAAGCTCGCCAAGTAGTTCGGGCGACCGGCCTCGAGAGTCTCAGGATCATAAACCATGCCGGGAGAAAGGATGCGCGTAACCGCCCGTTTGACGATGCCTTTCGCCAGCTTCGGATCTTCGATTTGGTCGCAGATGGCGACCTTGAACCCGTTTTGCAGGAGCTTATTGATGGAGTTCGCCACCGAGTGATAGGGAACTCCGCACATCGGCGTTTCATCCGCCGTTTTCTTATTCCGCGCCGTGAGCGCGATCCCCAATACGGGCGCCGCAATCTCGGCATCTCGATGAAACATTTCATAGAAGTCCCCCATCCGGAAGAGCACGATCTTGTCCTCATGGGCGGACTTTACACTCCAATACTGAGCCATGAGCGGGGTCATCTTGCCCGCCGCCAGCCCTGCCGATTGCGACTTTGGTCTGGTTTCTAATTCCATAGACAAAGCGCTACCGCGTCCAAGGCAGGACGGTCAACTTGCCCCACTCGGTGCATCTCTTTCCTTTAAACTGGCTCACTTCCCTGGTGATGGAGCTAAATAGCGGATATGGCGTCACTTTTTGATCATTAACGGTTCGTCCCCACGATTGTGAGCCAGTTTTTAAATGGATCACGAGAGAGAGCACCCAGCCTGCTTATTTTCGCGACAATATGCAGCGCACCGAACTTGAGCGCGGTCGCTCACGCGCGGATATACAAAAACCCCGTCACGACTTCTCTAAAATCCGTCGCCACGGGGTCAGCGCCATATTTTTGAATCGAATCAATACTCGGTCGTGAATTGGTTCTGCGGGTTCTGACCCAAGCAGGCCTGGCGTGCTTCCTCTTCAGAAATATCATAATAGCGGACTTTAATGGTGACTCCGCCTTCTGGAGCCGTTCCGATGCAAGTCCCGATGTGATTTTCAGGCGAGCAACCGCGGTCGTTCCAAACCACGTCCACCGTCGGTGTTCTCATGCTCGTGCAAATGCGGCGCGCCTCGTCCTGCGGAATCACACCGGCTTCCGTTTCAGCACAGGTCGTAACTTGTCGTCCGGCCACTCGATGAACCATGTAGCAGGCGTAAGACCCTTCGGGGCCCGGCTCACCGACTGGATTCGTCGTTGTGCCGCCGCTATTCGTTCCGCCGCTATTCCCCGGTCTTGCCGCAGGCGTAGCGCCACCATCGCCTCCGCCAGAAGAGCCGCATCCGGCCAGAGCCAAACACAAACCGATCAAAGTGACTGCAGAAAAGAGTTTCATCTTCCTCTCCCTCTTTTTCTTTGTCGGCTTCGAAACGCTGGCTCTCATCGTGACATTCCAGCGCAGACCCTTTTGAGCCGAAGCCTTCGAAACCCTAGAAGATCCCGAAGACTCTCGCAAGAGGGAACTGGAATAATGCAGACCAATTCACAAACAGTTTTTATTTTGGCATATCGGTGCTCACTTCAGCCTTCGCGGCCCGCCGGCTCGAGCTCTTTTAAAAGTTTTTCGTAGATTCCGCCAAATCCACCATTACTCATGACGAGAATCACGTCACCCGGCCGCGCGCTCCGCTTAAGTTCGCCCACGATCTCATCAACCGTGACGCAAAGACGCGCATCAACCCCTTTGGCGAGCAGATCAGAGACCAACTGATCCGATGAAAACCGTTGATCCTCAGGAATATTGTTTTGGTTGAACGGAGGAGCGACGAGGACGGAATGTCCCACGCCCAACGCCTCGGCGTAGTCTTTTTGAAAAACATTACGGCGCGAGGTGGCCGACCGCGGCTCAAAGACCGCGAACACGCGCGCTTGCGGGTACCGCATTTGAACGGAGTGGATGGTCTGCTTAACGGCCGTCGGATGGTGAGCGAAGTCCTCAATCACCGTGATATTGTTCGGCCGCCCGATGATCTCCTGGCGGCGCTTCACTCCTTTAAAGCTCGCGATGGCGTCGGCGATTTGTTTCGCCTCAAACCCAAGAGTCTCCATGAGAGCGAACGCGGCCAGCGCATTTTTGACATTGTATTCGCCCAAGAGCTGAACGGCGACCTTCATGGGAGGCTTGCTTCCATCAACCGTACGATGAACCTCAAACTCGAGACCCGTCTCGGTCGAGCGGATATTCCGAGCGACATAATCTCCACATTCGATCCCGAACGTGACGAGCCGGGCCTTAAAGCCCGCCGCTTTCGCTCGGGAGATCAAATCGGCGATATTCTCGTCTTCCGCGTTCGTCACCAATAGCCCGTTTTCCGGAAGAAGCATCAGTAACCGCAGAAAAGCCGATTTGACATCCGCGAGATCTTTGTAAATGTCGGCATGATCGAATTCGACACTCGTAAGAATCGCGGACCGCGGACGGTAGTGAGTGAACTTCGGAACTTTGTCAAAGAAAGCCGTATCGTACTCGTCCCCTTCGATCACGAACCAATCGCCCGTCGGGACGCGATAAGAAACATCGAAATTCTTCGGTATACCGCCGATGAGAAAACCGGGGTCGAGTCCCAGCCGGTCCGCAATCCAGGCGCACAACGATGTCGTCGTGGTTTTGCCGTGCGTTCCCGCCACGACGATCGAATGACGGTCCGCTATCACGAGCTGCCCCATCGCCGCCGGCAAACTCGTGAAAGGAATCGAACTCTCGAGAAGAGCCTGCGCTTCTTCATACTGACGGCTGATAACGTTTCCTACGATGACGAGATCGGGCTCGTTTTCAGTCCCAACAGCGAGGTTTTCCCGTTTGTAGCCTTCCATAATAGCAATGCCGATCCGCTCAAGCTGTGTCGACATCGGAGGATAAACGTTTTGGTCCGATCCCGTAACTTTGAATCCCCGATCTTTTAAAAGCCCCGCGAGAGAGGCCATGGCGGTACCGCAAATACCCATCAGATGCACGTGGGCGCCCGGCTGCAAACGAATCTCGGAAACGGGCGCTCGTTCGCCG
>CALBDW010000077.1 GCA_937927435.1 uncultured Bdellovibrionales bacterium | reverse complement strand
GCGACAAAAAACGCACGACCACCACACCAACGCCTCTTCACGTCGGCACTCTCGTGATCCTCAGAGACATGAGAACATCTGTTCGACGCCAACACCCCTTACCCACTCTCATGAACATATACGGCGACAGACTTTGCAACTTGGTTTTATTGATCGGGATGAGTTACCACTACCTTTAGTTCTAGAATAAGCATGTTAACCCGGTGAAATGACTGGCAAGTCCCAGCCACGACACAAGGCGAACTGTATCAATCTGAAACAGCACCCCTACCATTTGATTGAAGAGGAACCCCCGCCATTCTTCCTAACCCGGACGCGTTCCCACGCGAGTCAGGGCGCCTCTTACAATCTCAACTTACGACTGGAACACATCAAACCACTTGTTCGAGAAACCGGAGTGAGCGAATTCCGAACCAACTAAAGCACTCGCCATCGAGAATCAAGGCACCTCTCCCCAAGTTCTCAAGGCCAGCCTTTTTCTTGTGGAAGGGAAAGGGCTCGGTCGAAAAAAGATAAACGGTTTCAGGAGGAAGTTCCTCTGGCGAGAAAATCGGATATTTCGTTTCGGTGCTCGGACCCGGCCATAAGACCTCGGAACGAATTCCACAGACTTCCAGAACCGAGGCGATGAATGTTCCGGGCGCGACCGCCATCCATGGGTCTTTCCAAATCACGTAGACGAATTTGGCCTCCGAAGGCGAAATATCCGGTTCACGAATCCACTCGACGACACCGGGAAAATCCCGCCATCCATTCAATGCGCAGCGCCCACCTGCAAGGAGCCTCCACCTTTCCGCTACTTTATTTAAGGCCTCGGCGACAGCCCTCTCTGAGACGGCGCACGCGATCTTTTTGATTTCATCGGGAACGACAGAAACACTCGTCACATGGGTCGCAAGAACCGGTATCGGCGCTTCGTCGCTCATGGAACGCGGATTTTCTTCTTTATCGAGAAGGAGAAGGTCGGCATTCAGACTCTTAAGCTTTTCCCAATCGATGTTCTTTGTGCCGCCTACAACCGGGATGGATTTCACCCTGCCCGAGGGATGAATGCAGAAACGCGTGCGTCCCACGACGTTCGCGCCGCATGCGATCAAGGTTTCGGTCCAGGAAGGCACCATCGAGACGATTCTCAAATGTTTCCCCTTTCCAACTCCTTACGGGCTATTCTCCCAGACTCTTGTTGCGCAGGCTATCGCAAACTATACTTTGGGTTACACGCTGTTCCGGCAACTTGCCGGTAGAAAGATGGGATATGAGTCTTGAAAGCGGCTACGTGTGGACGTACCGAAACATCCGCCTCATCGGTTATTCAGTGGCCGGATCGTCAACGAGCCTGGTTTTCCCGGAGGCGGACGTTTGCTTTGATGTCGCGCAAGGGCTTCCGTTCCAAGTTCCGATCTCCAATATTCTCCTGACCCACACGCACGCCGATCATGCCTCGGGAGTGCCGTATCTCATCGGCCAGAAGGCCATGACGGGTCAAACCCCGCCGACGTTTTATATGCCTGAGGCGTCCGTGCGCCCGATGCGCGAACTCATGCGTGTCTTCGAGGAACTCGACGGCCATACATTTCAATACCAGTTCAAGGGAGTCAGCCCGGGAATGGCCTTTCCCTTGAAAGGACCGTATTTCTTTAAGGCTTTTCCGACCTATCACCGTATCGTTTCGCAGGGCTATACGATCTACGAAAAGAAAAAGCATTTGAAGCCTGAATTCAGGGGGCTTGAGCCTCGCGAACTGGGTAACTTGCGAAAACAAGGCGTCGAGCTCGACGACTTCGTCGATGAACCCGTGCTTTCATTCACAGGGGACACGCGCATCGAGTTTCTGGATTCGAAGGACGCCAGGGAAAGCCGGATTCTGATTATGGAAGTCACCTATTGGGACGAAAGGAAAAGCGTCGAGAATGCACGTCTCTGGGGGCACATCCATCTCGACGAACTGATCCCACGGCTTGATGAGATCAGGAGCGAGAAGATTCTCGTCATTCACGTGTCAGCTCGGTACACGACTAAGGACCTGAAGAGAATCATCGACGAACGCGTCCCCGAACACCACAAACACCGCATCGAAATCTTTCCCCGCCCGATGTGACCGGGTCTTCGTGTAGAAACATGCGCACAATCGTCACGCTTTGCTCAAAATCTCAAGGTGCCGTTCCTGATAAAGAATGTGGAAGGAGCTGGCTTTATGGGGGCAGACGACGCGCGACGACCGGTCATTGTTTGGGCGATGGAAGCCTTTCCCAACCGCCCGGTTTACGATTCCGAACTCAAGATGGTGTCGGCGCTCCACTGGCACTTTCCGAATTCGACGATTATTCCCGTCTACATCCTGAGTGACCGCGTTTTCGCCGCACGGGGCTTCGGGCACTTCCTAAGACCAGCACTGAAACCTGCGGCCTTAAAAGTCATGCGGCGTTTCTTCTCGGACATCTCCAGAACGCACAGCCTCCGTATCTCACGCCCGCGGGTTTTGCGTGAAGCCTCTTCGTCACGAGACGACTGCGCCCTAAAACTCGTTCGATTTGCCGAGAAAATCCATGCCGATTACATCGCACTCGGAAGCCGCGGGATTCCTCTTTTGGCCCGTCTTATGGGGCAGAGCTTTTCTGAGGCCGTTCTCCGCTTCAGCCGTATTCCACTCTTTGTTGTCGGCCCAAACGTTTCCACTTGCAGCGGACCTCCTCAAGCGGTGATTTTGGCCTGCGACTTCACCGCGCCTCCGACCTTGAGGTTCAACGAAATCCTCAAATTTGTCGCGAACTTCGAGGCCGAACTTCATCTCTTTCATAAAACTGACTCTCGAAGCTCCCGCTTCTTCAAATTCGCAGGGGTTTCCCCCTTCACCGAAACGCTATGGTCGGCGCAACACTCGTTCCACTCCGAACACGCTCACGAATTAAGACTCCTCGCCCGTCTCCGTGACTGGATCGACCTCACCCGCGCGAGGGGCATCAAAACGCGGCTCGCAAACGAAAATTTCCGTGAAACCACCGCGAAAGCCATTGTAAATTACTTACGTCGGCTCGGAGATGCATCGGCACTCGTCGCGTTGACGGCACCGTCGAAACAGGGCCCCTACTTCAGCAATATAGCGCGCGAAGTGATACGCATGAGCCCGTTTCCGGTTTTCATGACTCCGGCCTAGAACTTGATGCAATAATGCCGAAACGGATTTTCAAAGGAGGCGCAATGGAGATGCGCGCACGGAGTGCTGCTTTTCAATGTCTTTTAATCGCCGTTCTCGCTCTCAATGGCTGCACTTCGAAAACGAAAACCGATGAATCCGCCGCTCCGACCGCGCAAGTTCCGACCTCGGATGAGCCGTGGCCGATCCGCATGCAAGCTCTTTCCGCGACGCTTTCTGAATTGCTTCCGCTCGTGGTTTCACGCGCCAAATTCAATAAGGAAGAGAATTTCGCCAAAATCGAAACCGAAACCCGTAGGCTTCGTAGCCTCGCCCACAGCTTAAAAATGGGCGACACGCCCAACGCCGATCCCAGCATGAGAATCATGGGGGGTCTGTTCGAGGAAGACATCGAACGCGCCTTGGACGCGATGAACACAGGAAGTCGCGAATACGCCCGGCACATTCTCAAGAACACGACCTCTTACTGCATCCAATGCCACACGCAAACGGGAAGCGGTCCGGAGTTTCCGCGTTTGGACTTTAGTCTGAACACGAATGAATTGACCGACCATGAACAAGCCGAATTTTTCGCGGCCACGCGCCAATTCGACCGCGCGCTGGAAGCCTACAAAAAGTCTCTCGGCGATCCCAACTTCGCGAAGCACGATCCCTTCGAATGGGAGCAAACCGCGCGCGCCGCTTTAGCCATCATCGTGCGGGTGAAAAACGACCCGGACGCTGCCGCGAAATGGCTCGATCAAATCCAGGAACATCCTTCCCTGCCGGATTCAGTGCAGTCCGAAATCAAGGAGTGGAAAAAGTCGATCCAGGATTGGAAAAAAGAAAAGAAGCCGGAGAAACTCCCTACTCCCGAACGCGCGATCGCGCGCGCCGAAGAACTGATCAAAACCGCACAAAAGCGCCAAGATTACCCGATGGATCATACGCAGGACGTTTATTTCTTCCGCGCTTCGCGTATTCTGCACGAGTTCTTGGAGGCTTACGGCCCCCGCCACAAACTTGGCGCTAAGGCCCTTTATCTTTCGGGAATCGCCGCGGAAGCCACCCGCGACCTGAACTTCTGGACGCTGCACGAGACCTATTACGAATATTGCATCCGCATGCAGCCTCACAGTGAACTCGCGCAAAAATGCTTCGATCGTCTCCAAGATTCCGTGACGCTCGGCTATTCAGGTTCGGGCGGCGTACGGATCCCGCCGGAAGTGAGCCGCCGTCTGGAAAACTTCCGCAAAATGGCGGCTCCGAACAAAACAAAAAGAGGGTGAGCGGGTCAGTCATGCAGCATAGCTTCGGCCGGGTTTGAGGCCGCAAGCGACGGTCCTCCGCGCGCACAGATCTCGCTGGCATCATGATCCTTAAATTGCGCGTGGTTTTCGATGAATTTGCGCGCCAGTTCCTCCACATGCTTGCCGTCGGGAATCCGCAAGTACTCAGACGGAACACCCGGCACGTCTTTCGGCACCTCAAACCCGAAAACCGGATGACGGACAAACGAGCCAGAATCCAAAACGCCATCTTGAATCAGCGAGAGTAAACGCCGGGTGATCTTGAGCGGGAAACGCTCGCCACGGGCGTATCCGCCGATCCATCCCGTGTTGAGGAGCCAAGTTGACGCTCCCGCCTCACTCGCCTTCTTCGCTAGCAAATGTGCGTAGACCGAGGGCGAGCGCGGCATAAAAGGGGCACCGAAGCACGCGCTGAAAGTCGCCTTGGGTTCCTTAAGTCCGATTTCGGTGCCGGCCACCTTGGCGGTGAATCCCGACATGAAGTGATAACGCATTTGCCATTCATCGAGCCGAGCCACCGCGGGCAGCGCCCCGAACGCGTCGGCCGAGAGAAAAACGATCGCACTCGGCGGACTCGCTTCACGCCGCTGGTCAAAAACGCGTTTAAGGGCGTTCATCGGATAAGAACCGCGCGTATTCTCCGTGCGCGCGGCCGAGGAAAAATCCGGTTCCCTCGTTTCTTCGTCGAAGACAACGTTTTCCAATATCGCCCCGAAGCGGTTCACCGCTCGGTAAATGTCGGGCTCGCGCTCTTCCGTCAGATTGATGAGCTTCGCATAGCAGCCGCCTTCGAGGTTCGAGAGCCCGTTATGGCTCCACACGATTTCGTCATCACCGATGAGAAAACGGCCCTCTTGCGCCGAAAGGGTGGTTTTCCCCGTGCCGCTGAGACCAAAGATAAGACAAGAGCGGCTCCCATCCTCGAGGCAGTTTGCCGAGGCGTGCATCGGGAGGATTCCACTGATCGGCAAAAGGAAATTCGCCATCGAGAACGCCGATTTCTTGATTTCACCCGCATAAGCCGTCCCAGCGATCGCGATTTCAAAATTGGACGGGTCCAGAAGGATCATCGCGTCTTGCGGTGTATTGATGCCGTAGACACTCGCGGGCGTGTGCGGATCGTGCCAGATGCGGATCACGCCGAATTGTTCGGCATCCAATGCACCAGCTTGGCGAGCAAGGGACTCGATCGCCTCCGAGCGAAACATATTCTCGGCGAAAGCGGCATGCCAGGCGCTCGGCGTGATCACTTCAACCGGGAACGGGCCAACAAACTTTCTCACGCGATACGTTTCAATTTCACTGAGTCTCTGTTTGACGGAACCTAAGAAGCGCCGCCCGTCAGCTTCTTCAATCGGCTGGTTCGCCGCGCCCCAACCAATCGTGTTTTCGGTTGAACCGTCGCGAATCACAAATCGGGAATTCGCGGCGCGTCCCGTACGGGCGCCAGTCTCGACCGCCAACGCACCGGAAACCAAAAGTCGGCCTTCCCGCCGTTGAACCGCCTCTTCAATGTAATGAACATGCCGCATAAAGTCCCTCCATCGCCGAAAACGAGAGAACTATATAGGCTAAAGACCGCGGGATGTATTGAAATTCTCGTGCAGTTAAGCCTTCAACCTTGAGTCCCGCGATCCGGAGTGGACAGAATGTCGCGTCCGTTAGCATTATGGAATTGAAATGTCACGCACGTGGACCAGGGAAGATCTGATCTTCGACGGCGACGAGTATTTCGCCTCCGTCCTGAGAGGGATCGATTCCGCAAAAAAAAGCATCGCATTCGAAACTTATATTTTCGATGACGATCCCATCGGACGCCGCTTTGAAGCGGCCCTGGCGCGCGCGGCTCAGCGAGGCGTTGAAGTCCGCGTTGTCGTCGACGGCATCGGAGCCCGGCATTGGGTCGAAAACCGCGCCGCCCGGTTAGGGGAAGAAGGCGTCGACGTACGCGTTTACCACCCGATCTGGATTTACGAAGCAATGAGCCGCGTGCTGCGCGATCTCGGCGTGAGTCTCAAGGCTCTGGAATACGGGCGCATTCTCCTTTCGCGGATCAACCGGCGTAACCACCGCAAGACCGTCATCATCGATAGCGCGCGCGCCTGGGTGGGAAGCCTGAATATTTCCGCCGACCACAGCGCCGAGGTTCGCGGCGCGGAAGCTTGGCGGGACACGGCCGTTTACGTCGAGGGCCCGCCGATTTCCGCCCTCTTGATCGGATTCGATTACGCTCACCGCAGAGCCCGGCCGATCAAGGGACGCCGTGAATGGACGCAAATGATCTTGAATCCCGTCCCCAAATTCCGTTCGGCGGTCGTCCGCCAAAATTTCACGTTGAAGTTGAGGCGGAGAACCTATCAGGAGTTCTTAAAGCGTATCGCCAAAGCCCGTCGACGGATTTGGATCACGAACGCCTATCTGGCTCCTTCGGCACCCGTGATGAAAGCCCTCGCGCGAGCCGCGAAAAGAGGGGTCGACGTCCGCGTTCTTGTGCCGCGGAAGTCCGACGTCTTTTTTATGCCATGGGTGGCCGCCTCCCATTATTCGGCTTTACTCAAGTCAAACGTCAGAATTTACGAATTCGGCCCGCGGTTCTTGCATGCGAAGAGCGTTTTGATCGATAACTGGGCCACAGTCGGTTCTTCAAACCTCAACGGACGGAGTCTCAATAAAGACCTCGAAGTCGACATTGTTGTTCGAAAACCGTCCAGTATACGCAAGCTTGCTCGCCAATTCGACCGGGACCTGCAAGAAAGCGAGGAGGTGCACTCAAGCCCGCATAAACTTGCGTCGCTCTTCGGCCGATTTATCTTATGGCTCATGAGGGATCTGATTTGAGAGACTTAAAAGCGCCATATACCTTACGGGTTCTCAGCTACAATATCCATAAGGGCTTTTCGCTCGACCGGCGTTTCGTCCTTTCAGCGATCAAGAAGGCTATTCAGACCACGGGCGCGGATCTCGTCTTCCTTCAAGAAGTCGTGGGGGAACACAAAAAGCATTCCCGACGTTTACCCGACTGGCCAATGACGACGCAGCTTGAGTATCTCGCTGACTCGATTTGGACGCATTACGCTTACGGCAAGAACGCCGTGTACAGTAACGGCCATCACGGAAACGCCATCTTAAGTCTGCTTCCCATCGTCAATTACGAGAACATCGACATTTCCAATAACCGTTTCGAACGTCGGGGCCTTTTGCACGCGACTCTTCAGGCCCCGGGGAAGATGGCCGATGGCACCCCCTTCCCTTGCATTCATGCCATATGCGTGCACCTCGATCTCTTTGAGCGTGGTCGCAGTTTGCAACTGGAAAGGATCGTCAAGCGCATCCACGAACACGTACCCGACGATCACCCTCTTATCATTGCCGGTGATTTCAACGATTGGCGCGAAAAGGCCTCGCCTATTCTGGAGGCCGAGCTCGGCGTTCAAGAGATCTTCCTTAAATTATATGGACGGCACGCGCGGAGCTTTCCTTCTTGGCTTCCCTTTCTCCCGCTTGACCGCATTTACACGCGCGGATTCGACGCCCTTCAAGCCAGCTGTTTCACGGCCCCCCCCTGGGACTCCCTCTCGGACCATGGTGCCGTGCTCGCAGAACTGCAACTTCCCATTGCTCTCGAAGCGACGGGAAGCTAAGCGTTTCATTCTGAGACAGCCCTTTCAGCTCTCCTTCGAGATTGACCTGAATAAGGTTTTGACAGCTGCAAACCGCCCACAGTCCGCATTTTGTCATCCGGATACGCGCCATCACCCATATCGAAAATAACGGGTTTTCAGGCGCGGAACATTGGCCTGGTCCTTGCGTTAACTGTCTACAGGTAACGCGGAGGAAACCATGTTCTGGAAAACTGGCGAGAACCAACAGCTCATTAAGCCGCGCCTCGCACTTCTCATTATGATCTCGGTCTCCATCGGCTTTAAGCCGTTTGAAACGCTGGCCGGCCCCACGAGCAAATTCCACAAGCTCGCCGTCGCGGAAGCTTATGACGACGATGACACCTATGAGTCGATCGTTCCGGCGACCAAGGCTACGAAAAAGACGAAACAGAACAAATACTACGTGGCCGATGACTGCAATACCAAAACAGTCAGCAGCAAGGGCGGCGTCTCATTGAAAGACCTGGTCTCCGAACTCATCGAAGAGAACAAGCTTCCGCAGTCCAACAAAGCCAAAGTCGCCTCGATGAAAACGACCTCGAAGAAATCGCAACCGGCGAAAGCTCCGGCCGGGATGAGCAAGAAGCCTTCGGCTAAACTGAAAGTCGCCTCCCCGATCGCGAGCTATACGAGCAAAATGATCGCGAGCAAAAACGGTCCCAGCTGCCGTCTCCACCCCATCTTGAAGAGATACAAAACCCACGCCGGAATCGATTTGGCTGCTAAGACGGGAACCCCGATCGTTTCGGTTATGGACGGTGTCGTGGTTTTCTCGGGCACAGCCGGTGGCTACGGCAACTTGGTGACCGTCAAGCACACGCTCCCCAACGGCAAGGTCATCTATTCGAAGTACGCTCATATGACGACGAAAGGAAAAGGCTGCGCCTTGCCGAAACCGGGCACCAAGGTGAAGCAAGGCCAAAAACTCGGCTGCGTGGGCAGCACCGGCCGCTCGACGGGTCCGCACCTCCACTTCGAAATTCGGAGTGAGGCCAAAGGCGGTACGGTTTACGATTCGAAACACTTCCTGCTCAGCAACGGCGAGTTAAAACTCGGTAAGACTTGTGGACGGAAATAAGAATGGGATACGCTCTTGGAGAGAGGCTTATGAAACACGTGGCAATGATTTTAGGCTCGGTTATCTTCTCGATCGCGACGGTCCACGCCGCCGACATCGCTAAGGACGCTCAGGAAAAAATCGAGAAGTGGCAGGACGGATTCATGAACGTCTGCCAGAATGCCTTCGAAAAAGAAGCGGGCGCCCAATCCTCGAAAGAATATTGCCTCTGCATCGTCGACAGCCACAAAAACTACATCCTTGGTAAGATCAAGGAAGGCGAAAAAATCGACGTGGACGAACATTTGAAGGAGCTTAAAGCACTCTATCAAAACAGCTCGTCCCCGGTCGCCACCGAAGACGATGATGAAGCCGGCGAGCCTTCGATGGCCGATATCGATATCGATCTTTCGAAAGCCTGCCTCGATAAACTGAAATCGCCGAAAGCCAAGAAAGAACCGGCTAAGAAATAAGAATCCGAAGTGAACGCGGGCCGGGACACTCTGGCCCGTTTCGTCTTAGAGATCAAAAGCCGGCGTCTTAATCACGACCATCTTTTCCGTGATCAGATCGTGCATAGAAAACGGAATGCCGCCTGTACCGAACCCGGACGGGCCGTCTCCACGGAACGGCATCCAATCCACGCGGAACGTCGTGCTTTCATTCACCATTACGGCACTGGCGTGAACACCTTTTGCGAATTGCATGGCGCGATCGAGATTTTCCGCAAAAATCGCAGCTTGGAACTCCCACTTCACCGAATTAATCTCGTCCACGGCCTTTCCGAAATCCGAAAACGTCCGGATGCATGCGACGGGGCCGAAAATCTCTTCGGTCATCACAGGATCATCGGCTTTCGGTTCTTCGAGCACAGTCGGCTCGAAACAGGTTTCATTCACGCGTTTTCCGCCCGTTAAAAGCCGCGCGCCGTTTCTTACCGCCGCCATCACCCGTTTTTCGATCTTCTCAAGGTCCCGCTCGCGAATGATCGGCCCGCAGTCCGTTGCCTCCTCTCGGGGATCGCCGACCTTAAGGCGTTTCACTCCTTCGACGAACACTTCCTTAAACGCTTCGCTTACCTTTTCGTGCACAAAAATCCTCTGCACACTCACACAGACCTGGCCGGAGTGGTAATAAGCTCCGCGCAGAAGAAGCGGAACCGCTTTTGAGAGGTCCGCCGACTCATCGATCACCACCGGCGCCGTTCCGCCATGTTCAAGCGCGAAGCGGGTTCCAGGTGCGACCACTGAGCGCAAGTGCCAACCGACATCGCTGCTGCCGATGAAGCTCAAAAAGGCGACATCCGATGACCGCGCCACGTTTTCCGCCACGCTCCCATCGGCAATGAGCGGAAGACACACTTCCGGAGGTAAACCGGCTTCATACAAAAGCTCGACAAAATGCAGGCACGAAAGCGGAGTCGCCGAAGCCGGCTTCACCATCACCGGACAACCCACAGCCACGGCCGGCGCCACTTGGTGCGCAATGAGATTGAGCGGATGGTTGAACGCCGAAATCGCGAGCGCCACACCGATCGGCTCAGGATAGGTAAACGCCACATGACCCGAGGCCGCAGCCGAAGCCCGCATCGGAACTTCTCGACCCGCCAGGCGGCCCGCTTCTTCCGCCGCCCACGTGACCGATGCAATCGCCCGGTCCACCTCGACTCGAGCGTCCTTCAAAGGCTTGCCACCTTCCCACGCAATCAGATCCGCGAAGCGTTCCCGCTGGGCTTTCATACGGTCGGCGCAGCTTTTGAGGATCGCAATCCGCTCGTGCGTTTTCGGAACACGACGTTCACGAAACGCGCGCACCAAAGTGTCGAGATTTTCAAATGCCTGGGCCTCGTTCATGAAACCGACCTGGGCGATCGGCTTCCTGTCATAGGGAGAAACCACCGGCCGGAACTCGGCCGCCTCGAAGGGAAGGTGTTTGCCGTTTTCGGCCCGATAAGGAACATAGCGATCTCGGACCCAGTCCGTCGCGGGAAACATGCCACCTCCTCACGCGCAAGGTTCAAGGAAACACGCAAATGAATTCCGCACCCTCACCCAGTCGGCTCTGAACGCGCGCGCTTCCGTTATGCTTTAACATGATGTGCTTGATGATCGCCAGACCCAGCCCCGTCCCGCCTTGGTCACGCGAGCGGCCTTTATCGACCCGATAGAAACGTTCGAATAAACGGGCTTGATGTTCCGGCGCTATACCCGGCCCGTTGTCGCAAACCCGCAACGTCACACCTTCGCCGGTTTTTTCCCAAATAACCTCAATCCGGCTGCCTTCCGGTGTGTAGTTAATCGCGTTGTGCACGAGATTCACAATGACCTGCTCCACACGGCCGAAATCAGCACGAACGGTCTCGGTCAAAAACCTCGTCTCGACGGTTTGATTTTTCGCCGCCCTTTTCGCCTCTAATTGCCGCAGGGCCGACTCGGTGACCTCTCGAACGCTCACGTCCGACTTGACGAACTCGGCCCCAGACTCCAAAACGGAAAGATCTAAAAGTTCGGCCACGAGATTCGAAAGACGGTCGACGTTTCGCGAAATGATATCGACGAAACGAACAGCGCTGTCATATCGCCCGTTTTTTAAATCATCCTTCAAGGTATCGACATAACCTTTGATCGTCGTGAGCGGCGTTTTGAGTTCATGCGACGCGTTTGCAACGAAGTCGATACGAATCTGCTCCGAAGCCTTAAGTTCCGTCACGTCGTGAAAAACCCCGATCGCTCCTTCAATACCGGCCTGGTCACCGACACCTTCCACTTTCAGCGGCGCGATCGAAATCGAGAAATGCCGGGGCAAAGGATGACTGTTTGCATGAAGACTCACACTCACCACGCGCCTACCGCCGTTTCTGAGTACGTCCCGATAAGCCTCCAAAACTTCCGGCACGCGGAAAATTTCGCCGAGGGTTAAACTTTTCTTCGTTTGGCCGGAAATGCGGAAGAGCGACGAGAACTGCCCGTTATAGAAAAGCGGCCCTTCGTTCTTATCGATCGCCAAAATCGCGTCGGATACCGCGCCGATCAAAGCTGAAAGTTCTTCCCGCTCGCGCGAAAGGGCGAGCGTTTTCCCTTTTAAGTCCCGATGGAAGCGGAGAAGAACCCTTTCCAAATCGTGCCATTCGCCCGGCTCTTCGATGGAGACAAACGATTCGTCCATGAACTGAACATCCGCACCTGGCTCAAGGCGGCGAAGCTGACGAGCCCTTTGAATCATCCTGCCGAGCGGCTTCGCGTACCATACGGTGAGCCACACCAAAAGCGCGGCTCCCAGCAAGAATGCGATGAGAAGAAAAGACGCAAGATAATTTTCAAAATCAGCGAGCGCCTGCGCGACTTCATCTCCCCGCGCGCCTAAACGCCAGATGTAGACGCGCACAGCGATGTAAATGACGACAAAAAACGTGCCCAGAATTCCCAGGCTCGCGAAGTAGATATGGCGGGCGAGCTTCCACGGAAAAAAGTACCGCGGTCCCGTCCTAATTCTCGTCGGCGGACTTGATGCGATAACCGATGCCTCGGACCGTCTCAATGACATCAGCGCACTCTCCAAGTTTCTTCCTTAAGCCAAAAACATGCGTATCGACCGTGCGCCCGACGACGGCCACCCCTTCACCTTGAACATGGTTGATCAAACTGTCCCGGGTCAGAACTCGGCCGCGCGAATTGGCCAAAGCAAGCAGAAGCCGGAACTCCGAACGCGTGAGGTGAACCGGCTCTTCCCCGCATTTCACCTCGTACTTCTCAGGGTAAAGCTTAAGCCGCCCAATACGCACGACTTGAAAACCGTCCTCACTTTCCGAAGCTTTCGAGCGGCGAATGCGCCTGAGAAGAGCCCGCACGCGTGCCATCAAAACGGCGGGATCGAACGGCTTGGTCACGTAATCGTCCGCCCCCGACTCCAGGCCTTCGATGATGTCCTCAGGCTCCGACTTCGCAGTCACCATAAGGATGCTGGTGTCCGCCGCTTCGGGATCGCGCCGCAAATATTTCGCGATCTCGATGCCGCTTAAACCCGGCAACATCCAGTCCAAGATGACCAGTTCAAAGTTCTTTTTCTTCAAGAGATTCCACGCCTCTTCGGCGGAGCCCGCGGTATGAGCCTCGAGACCTTCTCGGACAAGATGCAGCTCGATCAAATCGCGTATTTCAACTTCGTCCTCGACGACCAGAACGCCGGGCTTTTCACTCAGCATCGTCCCGTTTACCTCCGGAAGCCTTGCCACCGCCGTGTCGAATATCGTCGCCGGTCCTGATAAAGATCACCTCTTCCGCGATATTGGTCGCGTGATCAGCGATGCGCTCGAAGTTCCGCGCCATCAAAATCAGATTGAGGGCCGCTTCAATCGCTCCTGGGTCATCGCTCATTTTTTCCTTCATTTTGTTGACAAAGCGGCGTTTAAAATCATCGACGGCGTCGTCGCTTTCCAAAACCTTCCGAGCCAAAGCCACATCATCATTCACGAAAGAATCCAAGGCGTCGCGCACCATCGAGCGCACCATTTCCACCATCTTCGTAAATTCCCGGACCTCGCTCAGAGGCTCTTGCGACAAGTAGTGCCGGATATTCTTAGAAACGTTCACTGCCTGGTCACCCATGCGCTCAAGATCCGTGTTGATCTTCACGATCGCCAGAACCATACGCAGATCGACGGCGACAGGCGCAAGCCGCGCCAATACGCCCAGGCAGGTATTGTCGATGTCCTTGTGAGCCTGATTAACCTTGTTTTCAAGCCGGTCGACGACCTCAAGCAAACCGGAATCCCGCTCACTCAGGGCGCGGCTCGCGTGCTCAAGACTTTGCTCGACGAGTCCGGCCATTTCGAGAATCCGCAGCTTCGCCTCTTTGATTTCAGTTTCAAATCGTGTTTCCACGGGCATAGAGTATTGGCGCTTGGAGCGTGAGTCACGGTTTTCTCTGAGAAACCAGGACGAGTTGGCACTTGCCGCTCTTCGTCAAGAGCGACAAGTCCACTTAAAAGGTCGAATCAAGCGATACCGAGAGCTCTTAAGCCCTGCACCACACCCACGGCCAGAGCGTAAGCGACAATGTTAAAAACGACGAGCTGGACAATCGCAAACCGCCAACTGCCCGCTTCTTTCGCGGCGACAGTGACAGTCGATAGACATTGCAATGCGATCATGAAGTACAAAATCAAACCAACGACGGAAGCCGTCGTAAACAAAGGCATTCCGTTTGGCGCCTTCGCGTCCCGCATTTTTTCAATCAGGCTCGCCTGCAAAGAATCTTCGTCTTCATCGGTCACCTGCATGAGTACCGCAAGACTTGAAACAAAAACTTCTCGGGCGGCGAACGCGGAAATAAGTCCCACGCCCGTTCGCCAATCCCCGCCCATCGGCTCAAAGACGGGCTCGATATATTTTCCCACCTGGGCGGCATAACTCGAATCCAGGCGCTCGGTCTTATCTTCCAGATCGTAATTCGGGAACGTCGTGGCCACCCAAACAATGAGCGCGAACGTGAAAATTGCGGGCCCTGCGCGCTTAACGTAGTTCATCGTTCTCGTGAGTGCTTGCCGGAGCACGACTTTCAGCCTCGGCATCCGGTAAACCGGAAGCTCAAGCATAAAGAACGAACGATCCTCAAGCTGCAAGAACCGTCCGGCGAGCGAAGCCGCGATCGCGCCCAAAACGATCGTGCCGAGATAAATTGCCGCAAGCGTGAAGCCGGCGGCCCATGAAGCACCGTCAAAAAAAACAAACGTGAGCAGAAGCGCGTACACCGGCAAGCGAGCGCTGCAACTCATGAGCGGAAGAATGAAAAGTGTGAGCCAACGCTCCCGCCGCGAGTTAATCGAACGCGCCGAAAGCATAGCCGGGACCGCGCAGGCGTAACCGGAAAGAATGGGAACGAACGAGCGCCCGCCAAGCCCGACCAGAGAAAGAGGCCGGTCAATCAGGGTCGCCGCGCGGGCGAGATAACCCGAATCTTCAAGCAGATTGATTCCGACAAAGAGGATGAAAATCTGCGGAATAAAGACGGCAACGGCGGCGACACTGGCAATGACTCCGTCGGACAGGAACTGGGCGAGAAGACCTTCGGGAACAGCGTTTACAACCGCTTCCGCAAGCCAGCTCAAAGCCTGATCGACCCAATCCATGACGGGTGCCGCAAGCCAAAAGATACTGCCGAACAGCGCGCTCATAACCGCGAAAAAGATCACAAGCCCCGCGACCGGATGCAGAAGAATGCGGTCCCATTTCTTTGTTCTCTCGCGAACCAGCAAGAACGTCTTCGGCGCGACAGACGGCGTGTCCGAGACCAACACTTGGGACGCGATCAAATCGAGTTTCTTCAGTTCGCTTTCAACCTTCGCGTCGTCCCAACGGACCGGCCGGACCTCGCGAACGTCGTCAGACGAGCGAGAAAGTTCTGCGCGAATGACCTCGACCAGCTCGTTAATTCCGCCCCCTAAGCGGCCGTCAATCAAGACGACCGGAATGCCGAGATATCTCGACAGAGATTCTCTGTCGATTTTCCGGCCCGACTCGCTTAAGAGATCGCTCATCGTCACAGCGAGAACGACCCGGAAACCGGATTCCAATAATTGCCGTGTGATATAGAGCTGGCGCCCCAGCAGAGTCGCGTCGACGACGGACACAACGAGGCGCGCGGTTCCAAACTCTTTGTGATCGAAAATCGCCTTAAAAGTCACCTCTTCATCGGGTGATTTCGGATCAAGACTATAGGTTCCGGGAGTATCCATGACCGCAATGGCCTCGCCGTAGCGCGCCTGCGTGCGCCCGACCGAGTAATCGACAGTTGATCCCGGATAGTTGACCGTTTTAAAGCGCGCCCCAGTCAACCAGTTAAAGAGCGTGGTCTTACCGGAGTTCGGCGAACCGACAAGCGCGACAACGGAATTCGTTTCAGTTTTCGCCGCCGGTACCGCCTTCTGAGCTGCGGAAGACTCACTCAGAGATGTACGCATCTGGCCTCCGCCTTTCTTAAAGCGACTGTTGATCCCCGAATTTCGACGAGAACCGGCTCACCGAATGGAGCCCGACCCACGACTTTCACGTCGGCGCCGACGATAAAACCCAATTCTCTTAAGCGCGCGACAAGAACCGGATCTCCGGCCAAGTTTGCAATCGTCTTCGTGGTTTCGGGCGGTAAATCCGCTAATGTCGTCGTTGTGGACATAGGAAGTCGTTTCGCCTTTAGATCAACAGGTATGGAAACATGGGGACTTTATCGGTTCCGTCCGCAAGCGTCAAAAATCTTGGCCTCTCGATAAGGAAGGACCGGCTGAAATGAAAACGAACTGAGAGCTGCGAGGCAAAGCCTCATATCCTCTGCTTCCTTTTCCTGAACAAAGGAAGCAGGGCAATCCCTGCCAAAAATCCCCCGGCATGCGCCAAGAAGGCAATTCCCACGGGTTCAGCCATGGTGCTACGAGCCTGCTCAAAGGCGATGGCGCCGCTGAACACTTGCCCGATAAACCAGATGAGCAAGAATACGAAAGCCGGAATCTCGAAGAAGACAGGATAAAAGATCAGAAGAGTGAACATACGGATCCGCGCCGTCGGGAACAGGATAAGATAGGCTCCCATAACTCCCGAAATGGCGCCCGATGCTCCGACAACAGGCACTTCCGAAAATGGATGAAAATAGGCATGCGCAAGTGAGCCGGCGAACCCACATGCGAGATAAAACAGCAGAAAGCGCACAGGTCCCATAACCCCTTCGATGTTGTCTCCGAAGATCCAAAGAGCCCAGAGGTTCAACACCAGGTGCGCAAGTCCGCCATGGAGAAACATCGACGTGATAAACGGTTCAGGATTGAGTCCCGCGGCGAAATCGCGAGCCGGAATCATCCCGTAGGATTCAAACAACTCTTCGATCACCGGCCGGAAGCTAGTCATCTCGCGCCAGAACACAACCACATTCACGATGATGAGTAAAATCACCATGATCGGAAATCGTGCCGCCGGTTTATTGTCGGAGATCGGAATCACGGAGCGTCCCCGCCATACGCGTCGCGGATACACTTGAGGTATCTCGCCACGGTTTCCTTTAAACCCCAGTAAAGAGCGTCGCAAATCAAAGCGTGACCGATCGAGACCTCGTCAATCCAGGGGATCGCACGTATGAGAGCCGTGAGGTTTTCCGTATTGAGATCATGCCCGGCGTTCACCCCGAGCCCGGCCGTGCGGGCGTGCTCGGCCGCCTCACGATATTGGGCAAGAACGCTCTCATGCTCAGGTGTCGCATAGGTATCGGCGTATTTTTCCGTAAAAAGCTCGACCCGGTCCACGCCGGCTTCTTTCAAAATGTGGTACTCATCTTCCTGCATGGTCTGAGGATCGATAAAAACGGAGACTCTCGCCCCCGACCCTTTCAATCCGGCCGTCACTTCGCGCAACAAGGCTTCGTTCTCTTTGACTCTCCATCCGGCGTTCGATGTCAAGACATGAGGAGGATCGGGAACCAGCGTCACCTGAGCGGGCTTAACCTCCAAGATCATGCGGATGAAATCGTCGCTTGGATAACCCTCAACATTCAGTTCCGTAGCGCCGATTCGTTTTTTCAGCTCATAAACATCAGCTCTGCGGATGTGGCGTTCGTCCGGGCGCGGATGAACTGTGATCCCCTGTCCCCCGTAATTGATGATATCGAGCGCACCCTTGATAACATCAGGGATATTCTTGCCTCGGGAGTTTCTGAGCGTAGCAAGTTTGTTCACGTTGACGGACAGCTTCGTCATAGGAGGCCTCACTCTCTTATCAAGAACGTTTAACCCCGAACGAACGCAAAGACCATTAAAAAACCGATTTCGTGAAGGCTTCTTATAGAAAAGAACACGGCTAAGCAAGTGATTGCGGACACGCCCGGTCGAGATCATGAATCTTATGATGAGCTTCTGCATTCGATCCCGTCTCCGGGACACCTCCGCTCTTTTCTTGTTATTGGGCCTTTGGCTTCCAGGTTATCTCGCGCACGCGCAAATCGACGAGCAATTACGCACGCTTACGCGTCGGATTGAAAGCGTCGAACGCCAGGTTTCCGCGCAACGTGAACTACTTCTCTGGGGAGACGAGGAAATCACCAAAATCAAACTTGAATTGAGACTTCCAGAAGCTCTCGGCCATCCCTACACAGGTTTAGGCCCCTACGCCAGTCATGCCTTTTCATCACGGGCGCCGATCCGCTTCGGCCTACTCAGCGAGATCCGCTGGACGCGTCCTTTGAAAAACAATGGCCTTGGTGTCTACGGAAACACAGCGGAAATCGCTCGTTTCCTCGCTTCCGTCAGCATGCGATTCTCAAACCGACTCGCCGCCTCGGCCGCGTTCGCGATTCAAGAACCCGACGCCCGGGTCATATCGGGCGTTCGCTTCGCCCACGTCGATTATCGATGGGACGAAGAAAGCGGCATACGCATCGGCAATTTCCTGGTTCCGATCGGAGTTTACAACTTGCGTTCCGACCCGTTTCTTTTCCCGACCGTACGACCGCCCTTTGTCGAAACCATGATCATCCCAGCGCCCTGGAACGAAAACGGAATTCTTTTCTACCTGCGTAAAGGCCGGGTCGTCGCACAAGCGGGGCTTGTCGCCGGTTTCTATGCGCGTTGGCTTGAGGGTGGTTCTTGGCTTCGAGGAGGGCGTCAAGGTGCCATCGCCCGCTCCGAATCCGCCGCAGGCGTGGCCCGTCTCGAATGGATGCATGACGAAAACTCTCTGGGAGTGTCTGCTTATCTCGGCGAAGGCCATCAGGGCGATTCGCGATATGGCTCCGCTCGCGCTTTCTTGTGGGAGACACACGGTGAGTTTCGACATGGGCGTCTGCGCGGCAAATTCATCTATACCGAGGGAACCCTCGACGATGCTGAGAAAATAAGCGAGACCACTTTGCAGACGATCGGGAACCGCGCGCGCGGGATCGGCGCCCATCTCAGCTATGATGTCCTCCCCCGACTGGCGCCGCTCGTGCGGGATCTGATCGGCAGGCCTGCTCCACCCGATTGGAAAGAGCTCCCCGTCTTCGTTTCATGGGAATATATTAATCCCCAGGCGGAGGTTCCGCAGCGCCGCTCCGCCGATCCGAAGACCGAAATCACCGCTTGGATGCTCGGGATCAATTATCGCCCGCATCCCCAGGTGATTTTTAAGTTCGACCACGCCATCGAAAAAAACGGCCTTAATGAAACGGCCCGCGTTTACGAAATCGGAGCGGGATTCGCCTTTTAGCGGCCTTGCCACACCTCCCCACTTAAAGCTAAATTGAGGTCTTTAGAGCCGTTTGATAAAGGGAGCTTCAAAATGTCGCGCTTACAAGCTTTACGTGGAACCCGCGATCTCTTGCCCGCTCAATGCCGGAAGCTCCGTCATATCGAGAAAACCGCCGTCGAAATCAGCCGTCTATACGGCTTTGAAGAAATCGAAACGCCGATCATTGAGCCGGCGGCGGTTTTCCTGCGTTCACTCGGCGACACAAGCGATATCGTCAGCAAGCAAATGTACATGTTTAAAGATCTCGGCGGAGACGACATCGTGCTTCGACCCGAGGGGACCGCCGGCGTTGCCCGCGCCTTTATCAGCGAAGGCTTAAGCCAGCATCTGCCGCTCAAGCTTCTCTACCGGGGCCCGATGTTCCGGTACGAACGCCCGCAACGCGGCCGTTACCGCCAGTTTTACCAGTTGGGAGTCGAACTCCTCGGCGTCGACAAACCGCAAGCGGACCTCGAAGTGATCCTTCTTGGTTCACAAATCCTCAAAGGACTGAATCTCCAAGGCGACGTGACCTTGCATCTTAACACGATCGGTGACAGCGAAAGCCGGGCGGCTTACCGGGAAAAACTCGTCGCTTATCTCAACACGCGAAAAAGCGAACTTTCGCAAGACAGCCTCGTCCGTCTTGAGCGCAACCCTCTTCGCATTCTCGACTCCAAAGACGAAAACGACCGGCGCGTGATCGCGGAAGCGCCCGTTTTATCGGATTGCCTGAACGATGCATCCCGGAAGTTCTTCGACGAACTCCTCGAAGGACTCGATCGCCAAGGCATCAAACCCTACATCGATCCGCACCTGGTTCGCGGTCTCGATTATTACTGCCACATAGTCTTCGAATTCACGACCAACGCTCTCGGGGCGCAAAACGCCATCATGGCCGGCGGTCGCTATGACGGTCTTATCAGTGACCTCGGAGGCCCGAAGACACCCGGGGTCGGCTGGGCGACAGGCATGGACCGTTTGATGGAGCTTTTGCCGGAACTCCCGATGGAGGAAGGCCCCGTCGCCGTTGTGCCGTTGGGAGAAGAAGCAGAACGCGAGGCGATTTCGCTGACACAGGAATTACGCCAAAACGGAATCGCCGCTGATCTCGGCTACAGCGGCAATATCGCGAAACGCATGAAGCGCGCGGATAAAATCGGCGCCCGCTGCGCCGTCATCCTCGGTTCGGAGGAACTTGCGCGCCAAGTGGTACAAGTGAAATGGCTCGCCACCGGCGAACAACGCGAGGTTCCCCGCTCCCAACTGCTCAATATTTTGCGCTCGAAGTGATCACAAAGCAGGCGCGCTTTCATGACATGAGGAGGGAAAGACAGGCAGTAGCCTGTTCTCTGACCTCATATGATCAAGGAATATTTAGAGCGTCGTGACCCTCTTTAAAAAGCAGAACGTCTCAATCGCCGTGTTCCACCGCCACGGTGGCAGCACAAGCACTGAAGCATCAATCGACCCCCGCGTCGATCCGACACGCAGTTGGGATGCGTGATCAGGGCTGCTGCCAATACCGAAACCCCATCACCGATACTCAATTGAAGAGTCGTCGCTAACTTGAAATCGATCACATCATCCCCCTGACGAAAGGCGGATCGAATGAACTCAACAATTTACGTCTACTTTGCGAAGCCCAAAACCAGCTTCGCACTGAGCAGAAATTCGGAAAGGTTCCGCTACCGACACAACCGCGCGTCATGAGCGCTTCGGCTCGGATCTACACCGCATGTTAATATCGCCTGTTGAATACAGGCGCACCTTTCGTTAGCCTCAGGGGAGCGATTTCGCTTTTTAGGGAGGGGCCAAGATGGCAAACGAGGTTTTTCACGTAACACCCGAATGGGCCGAGCGGGCTCATATCAACGCGGATAAATATCGTTCGATGTATGAAGAATCGATCCAGGATCCGGAAAAATTCTGGGGCGAGATCGCCAAGCGCATCGACTGGATCGAGCCGTGGACCCGAGTTAAAAACACGTCGTTCAAAAAACCGGTGACGATCCGATGGTACGAAGGAGGAAAGCTCAACGTTTCCGTCAACTGCATTGACCGCCATCTCCCCAAGCGAGCCAACCAAACCGCCATTATTTGGGAAGCCGATGACCCGAACACTCCCTCGCGTTATATCACCTATCAACAACTCTCCGACGAAGTGAACCGCCTCGGAAACACACTCCGCCATCTCGGCGTGAAAAAAGGCGATCGGGTGACGATTTACATGCCGATGATTCCCGAGGCGGCCTTTGCGATGTTGGCGTGCGCACGAATCGGCGCTATTCACTCGGTGGTCTTCGGCGGATTCAGCCCCGAATCAATCGCCGACCGCATTAAAGATTGCGACAGCCAGTTCGTGATCACGGCCGATGAGGGCGTGCGCGGCGGCAAGTACATTCCGCTCAAGAAAAACGTGGACGAAGCCCTCTTGAAATGCCCCGACGTCAAAAACGTTCTCGTCTTCCGCCACACGGGGCGCGAAGTCCCGATGCAAGCGGGCCGCGATCACTGGTATGACGAAATCAGTAAGGGCCAAAGCACCGATTGCAGGCCCGAAGTGATGGACGCTGAGGATCCACTGTTCATTCTCTACACGTCCGGCTCGACCAATAAACCCAAAGGTGTGCTCCACACGACGGGCGGATACATCGTCTATGCGTCTTTCACCCACGAGGTGATTTTCGACTACCACGAAGGCGACATCTACTGGTGTACAGCCGATGTCGGCTGGGTGACGGGCCATAGCTACATCGTTTACGGTCCGCTCGCCAACGGCGCGACCACATTGATGTTCGAAGGTGTTCCCAACTATCCCGACTCCAGCCGCTTCTGGCAGGTCGTCGACAAGCACAAGGTCAATATCTTCTACACGGCCCCAACAGCGATTCGTGCGTTGATGCGTGAAGGAGAAGAGCCAGTTAAGAAAACAAGCCGCCAGACCCTTCGCCTGCTTGGCAGCGTCGGCGAACCGATCAACCCGGAGGCTTGGCTCTGGTATCACCGCGTGGTGGGCGAAGGCCGCTGCCCGATCGTCGATACTTGGTGGCAAACAGAGACCGGCGGCATTCTGATTTCGCCTCTGCCCGGCGCCATCGCGCAAAAGCCCGGGTCAGCGACTTTGCCCTTCTTCGGAATCAAGCCGCTTCTCGTTGATGATAAAGGCAAGCTGCTTGAAGGAGCCGCGACTGGAAACCTCTGTATCGCCGATTCATGGCCGGGCCAGATGCGGACCGTCTTCCGCGATCACGAACGCTTTGAGCAGACCTATTTCTCAACTTATCCCGGTTACTACTTCACCGGTGACGGCTGCCGGCGGGACGAAGACGGATATTACTGGATCACAGGTCGCGTAGATGACGTGCTCAACGTCTCAGGACACCGGCTCGGAACGGCAGAAATTGAAAGCGCGCTGGTTGCGCATCCCAGTGTGGCCGAGGCCGCGGTCGTCGGGTACCCGCACGACATCAAAGGCCAGGGCATTTACGCCTTCGTCACACTCAAAGAAGGCGTCTCCTCTAGCGATGACCTTAAGAAAGAGCTCGTTCAATGGGTCCGGAAAGAGATCGGTCCGATCGCGACGCCCGACCATATCCAATGGGCACCCGGACTTCCCAAGACCCGCTCCGGCAAAATCATGCGTCGGATCCTTCGGAAGATCGCGGAAAACAATCCGGACCAATTGGGAGATACCACGACCTTGGCGGATCCATCGGTCGTAAAAGAACTCGTGGAAAACCGTCTGACTCGATAACCCGACCAAAGACCGTCGGTCGCAGGACATCCAGGCGTCGGAAAGTTCTGGTCGGTGACGCTCGCGGTTCGTTAAAATGATCTACATGACCGCGACACCGACCGGCACACGCTCGTATTTCGAAAGACTGAAGAAAAAAGGCTTGAATCCCGCGACTTCCATTCTCGGCACCACCGATCTCATGGTGTCTCGCGTGGGTTTTGGCGGCTATCGCGTGCACGAGTTCGACCCCGATCACCGCGAAGCTCTACGCATGGCGCTCACCTCAGGCTGCAATATCATCGATACCTCAAGCAACTACACAGACGGAAGCTCCGAACGCCTGATCGGGCAAGTGACGAGCGAGCTTTTTGACAGCGGCGAACTCCGCCGCGAAGAGGTCGTCTTCGTGACTAAAGCCGGTTACGTGCAAGGCGAGAATCTCAGACTCGCGAAAGAACGTGCGGCACGCGGCGAGGCGTTCCCCGACATGGTCGAATTCCAGGCGGACTGCTGGCACAACATCTCGCCGGAGTATCTCGAAGCGCAGATTACAAACTCACTGGAGCGGCTCAAAATCCAGCAGATCGACATCCTTCTTCTGCACAACCCCGAGTATTACCTCAAATCGAACGGCAGCAGAGAAATCTATTACCAACGCATCGAAAGAGCATTCCGGCACCTCGAAAAAGAACGTGAGAGAGGACGGATCAGATATTACGGGATTTCCTCGAACACGTTTCCGGAAGATGAAGCCCGCTCGGACTTCACGAGCTTGGCGAAAGTGATCGAAATCGGCCGAGCGGTCGCCGGAGACGGCAAAAAGAAATCGCATTTCGCCGTTATCCAAATGCCCTTCAATCTCTTTGAATCCGGAGCGGCTTTCTTAAAGAACAATAACAAGTCGACGGTTCTTGAGCTTGCCGAGCGCGAGGGTTTGGGTGTTCTTATCAACCGTCCGTTCAACGCTGTCCAAAAAGGCCGCTTGGTGCGGCTGACGACGTTCCCCGAACATGATCCCGTCGAAGTCAAAGGGAACCTGCACGTCGCTCTCGGCCGTGCCATCGAGCTTGAAAAATCCGCTCCCGGCTACCCGAAAGCGGCGCACGGGCTGCAATGGGCGCATCTCTTGCGCGACCGTCTCAACGACCTCGACGATATCCTGGCGTGGCGTGACGCCCTCCTCAACCAGATCTATCCTTCGATCCGTCAGGCTTTGAATCGACTGAATTCGGACCGCCAGGCATGGGCGAACGAATACCAAACGATCATGCAGGAACTTCTCAATCTCATCACGGCGGATCTTGAAAACCTCGCCAACCAAAAATCGGGTTTAATCGCCGACCAACTGGTCGCCTCTTCGCCGGAACTCGCTTCGTCGCCGACGCTTTCCCAGAAAGTTTTGCGGGTCTACTCGGGCCTACCCGCAATCCACACAATCCTCGTCGGCATGAGAACCCCTAAATACGTACGAGACGTGCTCGATGCGGGCGAACCGATCTCAAAGGAAAAAAGCCTCGAAACACTTTCGCGCTTCCTAAGATACCGCTCTTAAGATTTCAGGCGGCTGTTCGGTTGCCTTTGAGGACGAGTTCGTTCATGTCGCGGAAAACCGCCTCGTCCCGCTCATTCCACTTCGGCTTGGCTTCAAGATAAATCTTCACCAAATGCGGATCGAACTGGCTTCCCGCGAAGTCCCTGAGTTCCTTGTACGCCACTTCGGCCGGAAGTCCCTTCCGGTAAGCGCGATCAGCGGTCATGGCGTCGAAGGTATCGGCAATGAGCACGATCCGCGCAGGCAACGGAATCGCATCACCCTTTACTCCTTCCGGATACCCCGCACCGTCGTAGCGCTCGTGATGGTGGAGAACTCCCGGAATCAAACGACCGAAAAACTCGATATGCGCCAGGGGTTCAAGAATGCGCGCGCTCAAACGAGGATGCTCTTTCATGATTTCCATTTCTTCCGGCGTGAGCTTCCCTGGCTTCAGGAGAATGTGATCGGGCACTCCGATTTTACCGATGTCGTGGAAAAGCCCAACGAACTCTACGACCATCTGCTCGAAATCGGAAAGTCCCGCCGCCTTGGCTAAGTGACGCGCTCCGCGGCTGACGCGGACGCAATGGTCATGCGTCTCACGATCTCTCGCGCGCACGGCTGCCATGATCGTTCTTGCGATTTCAAGAGCTCCTTCCGGAACGTCGGTCCAACTCACGAACGAGACTCCCTTTTAACAAACGCGACAAACACTTATCGGCGATTTCCAACTCAGACTTCAATGAACGTCCGGTAAAGACGTTTCAACATGAAACACCGGCCTTCTCACCTTTTCTTCTTCTGGAGGTTCGACCAGTAATTCCGGTCGTACATCTTGAAGGCCTCACGCCACTCCCGGTCCCCGATCACTTGCGACAGACGCCGCATCTTGATCTCTCCCGGGATCGTCGGATCCGCGAGCACGCTGCGGAAGGTCGGATGCTCATCGAAATTCGGAGCAAGCTCGAACATCAAAGCGGCGAAACCGGCAAGATCCGCGACCGTCAAAAGCGAGTATTGGCGACCTTTGGCGATGGCGTAACCCACGCGCTCTTCGAGCGTTTCTTTTGATAAGAATTGCACCGACCGCGAATGATGATTGCGGAGATGCCAGGAAATCACCTTGACCAAATCCCGCTCGATCGCTTCACCGCATTGACGAAGTTGCGAGTCGCGAAGCTCGAGCAGGCAGTCTTCGGGCTGCGGAAGATCATTTTCGTCGTGTGCGCCGCCATAGGGGTTCGGTTCGATTCGCACATCCATCGTGTCGAGATCCGAAAAGCCGAAAGCGAACGTCGGAGCACAGAAAATCGCTTTTTCTTTCGGTGTCCAAGTTTGCAGGAGCACCTCCAGCACACTTGCGTCGTGGAAACGCAGGAAATACGGGTTGCCGTCCGGCCCGCGCGTAATGACGAACTTCTGGTAATGACGAGCCAACGTATCGAGATCTAGAGCCGAGGCAACAAATACGCCCCACCTTTCCGTCGAAAGCGAATTCAAAATCCAATCGAGAATCTCGGGTGTCACCCGCACGAAGTAAGCGGGCTGGTACATCACTTGGTCCCAAGCGATAATCTCGTAAAAAAGAGGATCCGTATCGCGAAATTCCAAGCGCGCGCATTCGGCCGGGAACGGTACTTCAAAGAATGGATCCATCATCGCGAAGAGTTTTCCTTCGCGTGCCCACGCCGCAAGTTGTTCACGCCCTTGAGCCCACTCTGATTGCTGCTTGACTGCTGTGTTCATCGCAAAGGCCTATCGGAGTGTTTCGCCGCGGACTCGAGAGTTTGACGGGCACCTGATCAAATTGAGACAACCGATCTGAAATTTAACTGGAATATTCTGTTTAAAAAATTGGCAAAAGGACTTTCGACACGGCGTCAGAACAAAGGCGGCGGCAAAACCTGTACAAACACCAACTCGACGTCGTTCACAGAGGCAAAACTCCCGCGAAATCAAGAAGATCCGCTCCACTAACGGAACGCGCAACGGATTCGTTTATAAACCGAGGAAATTTCTTATCCCGACCGGGAAATCCGATTTGACAGTTTTTTACAAGGCGTACTAGCGTCTTTGTAAGCCGCGACCAGCAACTTCGCGAGAGGGGCGCTGAACAAGGAGAAGCCGAGGGAGGCAAACTCAATTCGTTGAGTTTCCCTACGGCGGACGGGGAAACGCGAAGTCGCGCCATTTCAACGTCGGTCACGGCTTTACGGTAAAACCGAGCGACCAAAAAGTTGCGTCGAGAGAAATCTCGCGAAGGGCGACGTCTATCTTTGTCAAGCTCTCGCGCCCAGCATAATTGCCCGCGCCTTGAGCACAACGCAGACCGCTCGGAGCTCGGACTGCACGATGATGAGGCAAGAGTCGCAATTCTCTTGCGTGATCATCGGCGGCGGAACTAGCGTCGGGGGGTCTTTCCCCTCGACAGCTTTGAAATCGGAACTAATGCCCTCCGCCGAAGGAACGGCGGAGAGAAACGACTTTTGAGAAGAGGCTGCAAAGGAATGGAAACTACACCGATCGTCAACAATCCAACTCGTGAAACGCACATCGAACAACGGCCCGAGACCGCGCAAGCGGAAACGACCGCGGCTTCAAAAGCTCCGACTCAGTCCGCGACCGGTGCTGCTCCTGGCACGCCGCTCATGCGCGTGCGGAAACGGGACGGACGTTTGGAGCCGGTCAATGTTTTGAAGATTGTTGAGCGGGTCACCCGCCTCTGCGGCGGTTTGAACGAAATCGACCCTCACCGGGTCGCGATTCGTGCAATCAGCGGCCTTTACGACGGCGCGACGACCAAGGAACTCGATGATCTCTGCGTCCAAACGGCGAGCTTCTTGATCGGCGAGGAACCGCAGTACTCACAACTTGCGGCCCGCCTTCTGGCAACCTACATCGACGAAGAAGTCCTGCTGCTCGGCGTCCGCAACTTCATGGAATCCATCGAGTTCGGATACAACGCGGGCATTATCGCGGAATCCACCCTGAACTTCGTGCGCAAGCACCGCGAAAAGCTCGACGCGGCCATCAACCCTGCCCGTAACCAGCTTTTCGAGTACTTTGGGCTCCGCACGGTCTATGACCGTTATCTTTTGAAGGATCCAAAAACCCGTTCCGTTTTCGAAACTCCGCAGTACTTCTTCATGCGGGTCGCAGTGGGGCTCTCGCAAACAGCCGAGGAAGCGATCGAGCTTTACGAGCTGATCTCGAAACTCGATTACATGCCCTCGACTCCGACACTCTTCAACTCGGGCACGATCCGTCCGCAAATGTCGAGCTGCTATCTCCTCGACTCGCCGGAAGACGATTTGAAGGCGATCTACAATAAGTACACTGATATCGCCATGCTCTCGAAGTTCGCCGGCGGTATCGGCGTGAGCTACTCGCGCGTCCGCGCACGCGGCTCTCTGATCCGCGGCACGAACGGCCACTCAAACGGTATCATTCCGTGGCTCAAAACGCTCGACTCTTCGGTCGCGGCGGTCAACCAAGGCGGAAAGCGCAAAGGCGCTGCATGTGTCTACCTTGAAACATGGCACGCCGATATCGAGGAGTTCCTCGAACTTCGCGACAACACCGGCGATGAAGCGAAGCGCACCTATAACCTGAACATCGCCAACTGGATCCCCGACCTCTTTATGAAACGCGTGAAAGAGGACGGAATGTGGTCGCTCTTCGATCCGAAGGTCGTGCCTGAATTCGTCGACCTTTACGGTGAGGAGTTCGAAAAGGCTTATCTCGAAGCGGAAGCGAAAGGTCTTTACGTCAAACAAGTGAAAGCCCGTGATCTTTACGCCCGCATGATGAAGACGCTGGCGCAAACCGGCAACGGCTGGATGACGTTCAAAGACGCTTCCAACAAAAAATGCAATCAAACGAAAAAGCCCGGCAACGTCGTTCACCTCTCGAATCTCTGCACGGAGATTCTCGAGGTCACGTCGTCGCGAGAAACGGCCGTATGCAACCTGGGTAGCGTGAACCTCGCACGCCACGTCTCCGACGGCCAGTTCGACTTCGAGAAGCTGGCGCGCACGGTGAAGACGGCCGTCAAGTTCCTCGACCGCGTGGTCGACATCAACTTCTATCCGATCGAACAGGCAGCGAGCTCCAACCAACGGTGGCGCCCGGTCGGCTTGGGCGTCATGGGCTTGCAAGACGTCTTCTTCAAGCTCCGTCTGCCGTTTGACAGCGAAGAGGCGAGAAAGCTTTCGCGCCGTATTCAAGAGGAGATTTATTACTACGCTCTTGAAACGAGCTGCGAACTCGCCGAACAACACGGCCCGCATCCGGCGTTCCAAGAAACTTGGGCTTCCGAAGGTAAACTTCAGTTCGATCTTTGGGGCGTTCAACCCGAGATTCCCGAACGCTGGAACACGCTTCGTGAACGCATCAAGAAGTCGGGCCTCCGTAACTCGCTTCTTGTCGCGATCGCACCGACGGCGACGATCGCCTCGATCGTCGGCTCCTATGAGTCGATCGAACCGATGGTCTCGAACCTCTTTAAACGCGAGACTCTTTCGGGTGAGTTCTTGCAAGTGAACAAGTACCTCGTTCAAGAGCTCAAGAATATGGGGCTCTGGTCGGAAAGTATCCGCAACGAGATCAAGCGCGCGGAAGGATCGATTCAAGACATCAAGGACATCCCCGACGAGATCAAAGAGATCTACCGCACGGCTTGGGAACTCCCGATGCGTTCGCTCATCGACATGGCGGCGGACCGTGGAGCTTTCGTCGACCAAAGCCAGTCACTGAACCTCTTCGTCGAGAGTCCGACGATCGGCAAACTCTCGTCGATGTATATGTACGCTTGGGAAAAAGGCTTGAAGACGACGTATTACCTCCGGTCGAGACCAGCCACGAGAATCAACAAAGTGACGGTCGCGAAAACCGAAACCGGCGCAACCAAGTCCTCAGGCATTTCCGATTCCGCAGCGATTGCCTGCTCGCTCGAGAACCCGGAAGCTTGCGAGGCCTGCCAGTAAAAGCCGCGCGGCCTGCGGGCCGCGCCCTAAGTTTGCGTTTTTGCCCGGAGACAGATAGTCTCCGGCTCGTCTACGGAGATAGAGGAGTATGATTCTTGATCCCGGATTTAACCTGACACTCAGACCGATGAAGTACCCCGTGTTCTATGAGATGTACAAAAACGCCATCAAGAACACGTGGACTGTCGACGAGGTGGACTTCTCCAAAGACACGACCGACCTCCGTTTCCGGATGACGCCGGCGGAGAAGCATTTGATCAATCGTCTGGTCGCGTTCTTCGCCACCGGCGACTCGATCGTCGGCAACAACCTCGTGCTGAACCTTTACAAGCACATCAACGCTCCGGAAGCGCGCCTTTACCTCTCTCGTCAGCTTTTTGAAGAAGCTCTGCATGTTCAGTTCTATCTCACACTTCTCGACACTTATATTCCGGATCTCGAGGAGCGCGCCAAAGCGTTCGCTGCGATTGAAAACATTCCCTCGATCAAGAAGAAAGCCGACTTCTGCTTCAAATGGATCGACTCGATTCACGAACTTGACACCCTTAAGACCCTGCAGGACCGCCGTCGGTTCCTGATGAACCTGATTTGCTTCGCGTCCTGCGTCGAGGGCCTCTTCTTCTTCGGCGCGTTCGCTTACGTGTACTTCCTGCGCTCGAAAGGCTTGCTCGACGGCCTTGCATCCGGAACAAACTGGGTCTTCCGCGACGAAAGCTGCCACATGAACTTCGCTTTCGAGGTGATCAAAGTCGCCCGCGAAGAGGAACCCGATCTCTTCAACCACCAAATGGTCGACATGGTGGTTTCGATGCTCGAAGAAGCGGTCGACTGCGAGTTCGCATTCGCTCAAGACGTTCTCGACCTCGGCGTGGCCGGTCTGTCGGTCCGTGACATGCGCCAATACCTCGAGTACATCGCCGACTTGCGCTTGGCGGCGCTCAATATCCCGCCACGTTTCGGTGCAAAGAACCCGTTCGACTTCATGGAACTTCAAGACGTGCAAGAACTCACGAACTTCTTCGAGCGCCGCGTATCAGCTTACCAAGTCGGCGTGAGCGGTCAGGTTTCGTTCGACGAGTCTTTCTGAGGAGGTACCAGGTTCTTTTTGGTATCGCAGCTCGTTAAGTTCTTAAGCGGCCTCCAAGATTCGGGAGGCCGTTTTTTTTGGTCGCTCACTCTGACCTTCGACCAGTCGTATTCAACCACATTGCGTGTCAGAAAAGAACCGGTTACCACTAGGGAATGCGGCAAACAGTACTCCTCTT
>CALBDW010000076.1 GCA_937927435.1 uncultured Bdellovibrionales bacterium | reverse complement strand
GAGCTTCTGGCGGGTGGTGAATTCACGCCACTTACCACGCAGTCGGTTTTTCTGGCGTCTTTGGACCGCGATGCGCGCCGCTTAGGAAAGAACGTTTTCGAGAGGCTCTCAATCCCGCCGAGTCACTTCTTAATTCATGATGGCGCCTTCTTGGATGCGCGAGCTCTTGAAGAAGCGAGGGTTGCGGGATTTCGTTCGCTCAAGATCAAGTTGGGGCGCTGTCTCTCTTCGGAAATAGAGGCGCTGAAAAAGCATGCGGGTATTCTCACGAGCTTTCGCTTGCGACTCGATTTCAATGCCAGTTTGGAAGCGAACTGTGTTGAATGGTTGAATTCGCTTCCGCGGGACGTTGTCTCCTCGATTGAGTTTCTTGAAGACCCCGTTCCCTGGAATCCCAAAGTCTGGAAGGAATTGCGGGAAAAGGTGAATGTGCCCTTAGCGCTGGACTGTATGAAGGAAGCTGAAGCGATCGAAGAGGTGGCGGGCGCTTTCGACTATCTTGTTTTGAAGCCGGCGATCCAAGAAGAGGCTTTTGTTCGCACAGCGGAAGCAAAGGGGTGGCGTCTCGTCGTGACGTCGTACATGGATCATCCCGTCGGCCAGGTCGGCGCCGCTCTGGTCGCCGCGCGGATAGGCGCTTCCAAAGAACACTCTCTTCTTGGAGAGTGTGGTTTGCTCACGCACACGTGCTTTGAACCAAACGCATATTCAGAAGCGCTTCAGGTTGCGGGAGCCCGGTTGCTCCCACCAGAAGGAACCGGAATCGGTTTTGACGAACTTCTTGAGCGCGAAACTTGGAAGAAGCTGAAATGATCGACTGGCGATCAAGCGAAAACAATTTGCTTCTTAATCCTCGCCTTCCCGAAAACGAGCGCGCGCTTTACGAAAGTGCGTGGCAGTGGATTTGCGCCGAATTGGGATTTCGAGGGCAAATCGGTATCGCGACCTCGGGGTCTTCTGGTTCCAACCGTGGAAAACTGGTTCTTCTTTCGCGAACCGCGATTCTGGCCAACGCTCGCTCGGCGAACGAACGCTTGGATTCAACCTCGAGCGATATTTGGATGAAGACTCTCCCGTCCTTTCATGTGGGCGGCTTGAGTATTTACGCCCGCGCGTTTTTAAGCGGCGCCAAAGTGGTGGAATCGCAAGCGACGAAGTGGAACGCGCGAGAGTTCGCGCGCGAATTGGAACAGGCCCGAGCCACTTTGCTTTCACTTGTTCCGACCCAGGTTTTTGATTTGGTCGAGGAAGGTTTATGTTCTCCGCCAAACTTACGCGCGGTGATCGTCGGTGGCGGGCGTTTGCGGCCCGATCTTCATGTGCGCGCGCTCGAGCTCGGATGGCCTGTGCTTCCGAGTTACGGATTAACCGAATGCGGCTCGCAGGTTGCGACGGCGCTCACGCCCGAGGACCCGCGGCTCATGCCGCTCAGTCATGCGAAGTTACGCATCCGGCGGCCCGAAGGGCGCATTGAGATTCGCAGCGAGGCCTTGCTCACGGGTTGGATCGAATTCGATGCGACCGGAAAAGCGTGTTTTCGCGATCCGAAAATCGACGGATGGTATCTCACAGAGGATCATGGCCGTGTGGAAAGCGACGGCTCGCTCGTGGTTTTGGGGCGTTCGGTGGACTTCGTGAAAATCGGCGGCGAAGGCGTTTCGCTCTCTCGTTTGGAAGAGAAGCTTGCCGCCGTTAAAGATGAACTCAAGTGGAAGGGGGATGTGGCGGTTCTTGCGGCTTATGACGAACGATTGGGGGCGAGAATTGTTCTTTTAACAAGTGCGCACGACGACACGACGGCGCTTGTTGAGCGCTTCAATCGCGAAGTGATGCCGTTTGAACGCATTCGCTCGGTGCATGTCCTGCCCGAACTTCCCAAATCTCCGCTTGGCAAGCTATTGCGCGGCGAAGCCTTGGCGATGGCGGGTTTGAAACCCGTTTCGCAAACGTGAGAAAGGCACGTGGTTTCAATAACTTCATTGTAATGCAAAAGCCTTCGACAGGTCCTTGCCGGTGTTTAACGCTGGGATACGCGCCTTGACTTTATACGCGGGGTGCCAGATAAATTCTGGATTTTCCAAAACCGAGAAGACTGCCGCGCAGCCTTGATTGAGTGGGTGCATGAGAAAAATCAAAATCTACGATCAGCAGGATTTTCCGGCGTATCTCCCGAAGCTGAACAATCTTTATGATGATCTCTTTTCGGGCGGAAAAGGCTTTCGCGCGGCCCTTGTTCAAAAGATTTCGGTTCCGCTCGGGTTGCCGGAACGCACGATCGATCTTCTGTGCCAAACGATTGAATTTATCCACAACGCGTCCCTGCTGCACGACGACCTGGTTGACCGCTCTCATTTGCGCCGTAACAAGCCGGCGGCTTGGCTGAAGTACACACCCGAATACGCCGTGCTTGCGGGCGATTATCTCTTGGCCCGCGTGATGGTGAACTTGTCCTCTTACGGCAATATTCGTTTGATCCAGTACACTTCGCAGGTCATTTCGGATCTTCTGGAGGGCGAGTGGATTCAGGACTCGCTCGTTCGCGATTTCAATATCACGCTCGAACAGCTCGACCGCGTACACAACTTGAAGACGGGTTCTCTCTTTAAGTGGTGCTTGCGCGCGCCCTTTATCGCGATCGACCGGAACGAGCCCGAACTTCAGAGTCTTCTCGAAGAAAGCGGAACCATCTTGGGGCTTCTTTTCCAACGCAGCGACGACCTGCTCGATTTCGACGTGCGCAATTACGAGAACAAAGCGGTGCTCGGCGACCTGAAGTCGGGTTATTTGAACTCGTTCGGGGTTTTCCTCACGAGGGAGTTGCCTGAGGATCGGCGCCAGGCGGCGTTTAAGTCGCAATCGCTCGGCGAACTTAAGTCGATCGTGGGCGAGAAGTATTTCGACGAACGTGTCGCGGAGTTCGACCGCATGAACGTTTCGCTCATCGAACTTTACACCCATCAAGTGAAGCGCCTCGAAGTCATACTGGGAGACTCGTTGGGGCCGGCGGTGGCCCGTGAGCTTCTGCCGCTTTCGAAACCGCTCTATTGGCGCAAGAAAGACGAGGCTTGATCCGTGTCGCGTTGGTTGACGATCTCACGCCACGATCCCGAGTTTATCTCGTATCTGGACGGGAGCTTTTCGCGTACGCACCGCGCTTTACCTGTGCGTTCGCTCAATGTCGATACGACGACTGAAGAAGTGACGTTTCAGATCGTGCCGGTGAGCGAGATTCAAAGGCCGTCGTTCTTGAAGGTAGCGCTTCTCGCTGTTCGGGCGCCTTCGTTGTTTTTATCGGCGGGACCGATGCTGGCGACGTTCTTCTATGCTCTCTCGCGGGGATACGAGTTTGCTCCATCCATCACGTTGAGTTCTTTTCTCGGCGTCCTGGCCTTTCATATGGCGGTCAATCTCTTCAATGATTACGGTGACCACATCAAAGGCCGAGACCGCGTCCGTCCCCGCGGCGGTAGCCGCGTGATTCAAAACGGTTGGGCCGCCGCCGTGACGTTGCAACGAGCGGCGTGGGTTTTGATGGCGGTTGCCGCGCTTCTCGGGATTCCGGCGATTTTTCTTTCGACTTCTACCGTTCATCCTGTCGCTTTGATCGCCGTCTTGGCGGGCTTGGTGGGTCTCGAGTTCGCGTTTCAGAAATTCCGCTTAAAGTACCGGGGTTTCGCAGAGCTCCTGGCTTTCGCTTTGACCGGTCCGCTTTTGTGCGTGGGCTTCGGCTGGGCGATGACGGGCCTTCTTGTTCCGGACTTCGCCCTTCTTGGATGCATCTACGGCGCGGTCACGCTCATGTATTTCCACAGCGTGAACTTCGAAAACATCATGGCCGACAGCCAGGCCGGGGTGAGCACGTGGGCGACGCGACTCGGTTTCGATGCGAGCAAGCGCGTTTTCAATTTCATGGCAGCCTTGACGATCGGATTCACTCTCGTTTTTGCGGTGTCCTGCGGCCGCGACTTCGTGTGGATTGTCGCGGTGATTGCGGTCGGCGCGATGATGTATCCGCTTGTCGAGCGCGTGCGCTCAGTCGCTTCGCCGCTGGCATCGAGCCTCTCGCTTTTGCGTCGCAATGTCGTTTGGTTCTCTTGCGCGACAACGTTGGTTCTCATCGCGTCCTTTATCGTGATGGCGGTGCGGGGAGTGGCGTGACGGACGAACGGCGCCTTCAGAATCTGGGTTTCGAACTTTTGCGCGTTCAGGATGAACACGACCCTCATGACGGGCGCTTGGTTCTTCGCGACATCAACGAGGGACGCATGCTGCCACTCGCGGTGGATTTTTTAGAGCCGCGTCTTCTTCATCGCTTGAAACACGGTTTAAGTAAGCGGCAACCCATGGCCCGCGCCTTAGGTTTCGGTTCGGCCAAGAAGGCGGGGCGTCCCTATGTCATCGATGCGACAGCCGGTCTCGGAGTTGATTCTTTCTTCATGGCGGCCCTGGGCTGCAGGGTTCTGGCGGTTGAGCGTTCGGAGACGGTAGCCGCTTTACTGGAAGATGGATTGCGCCGCTTGCGCGCGGCGGTGGCGCGCGGCGGAGTCGAGCCTTATGAGGCGTTGAACGGAATTGTCGAGAGGCTCAGTTTGGTTAAGGGCGATGCGCGCGAGGTGCTCGCTTCGCTGGATGAGGCTGAGTGTCCGGACATTGTTTATCTCGATCCGATGTATCCCGAAGAAGATAGGTCGGAGAGCGCGCTCCCCAAAAAGGGCATGCAGATGTTCCGCCGTTTGATTGGCGACGATGCCGACGTTGAGTCGGTTTTCGAAATCGCCCGGAAGAAAGCGCGCGATCGTGTGGTGGTTAAAAGGCCGTTGCGGGCGCCGCCGATCGCGGGCGTTCGTCCCACGCATTCGTTCGAGGGAAAGACTGCGCGTTACGACATGTACCACTCTCAAACTGGCTCACCTTCGTGGGGATGAAAGGGCTGATTCCCCTAGGTG
>CALBDW010000075.1 GCA_937927435.1 uncultured Bdellovibrionales bacterium | reverse complement strand
GGCCCTTCACCTAGGGGAATCAGCCCTTTCATCCCCACGAAGGTGAGCCAGTTTAACGACTGAGCGCCGCAAGAGCCTGAAAAGCTTTCGCGTAATAGTGGATCTGTCTTAACATGGCGTAAAGTCCGTTCGCGCGCGAAGGCGAAAGGTGACCTTCTAGCCCAAGGTCTTTTAGAAACTGCGGCGAGCTCGAGAGAATCGCTTCAGGCGTCGAATCCGAATAAACCTGCAGAAGAATCGCCACAAGTCCCTTCACGATCAAAGCGTCGCTATCACCTTGGAAACGGACCTTCTTCTCCGGAGTCAGTTCCGCGTGCAGCCACACTTGGGATTGACAACCGCGTACTTTGTACTTCTCGTCGTAGAGTTCTTTCGGTAGAGGCGGTAGCGCTTTACCAAGTTCGATCAAATGCTTATAGCGCTCTTCCCAGCTCGCGAAGCGCGCAAACTCGTTTTTCAGGCGTTCTTCCCGCTCTTTGATCACATTCTCGACGACAGTCATGGCGGGAGCACCCTACCATAACTTGCGGCAGGAGTGGCCAAGAAATCTCGGATTTTCGCCTTCAAACGCGCCCCTTCCTCACCCATAAGCTCGTCAATCTCAACGCTCTGGACCTCTCTGGCCGCATGAAAGGCTTTCGTGAAAAACTCTTCTTCGCGTTCGAACCATTCCCCCCAAACCTTCTCCGGCCTCCAAACAACCTCGGCGCGCAGCCTTTCCATTAGGCGGATATCGTCCTGCGTGTAACCCAAACGCCACAGAGTTTCATGAGCCAAGGTCCACTCAAAAAGGTTCAAGTACGCCTCCAGAGCCCGCTTAAGCTCCTGCCCCCGCTCGCCGTACGTACTCCGACAGATGTAGCTTGAGCAGACGCCAGGGCGTTCGTTCCAAATCGAACACAGGCCGTGCGTGCGTTGAAAGAACGGACAAAGAAGCTCGAGCCGCCGTCCGAAGGCTTCGCTCCCCCACTGTCCCCGCCGCGACTCGTATTCAGGTGGCGGAAATACCCCAAGAGGTGTCACCCGACCATGTGAGAATCCGTGAACGAGCCTGAGCTTCAATGAGGCGTTCTTTTTCCCCTGCTCGATGAGGTTTCCAAGCGTGAAGTTTGGAAGAAACGGAAAGTACGTGCAGCACTTCGTTTCCCTTGAAAAACGCTCCGGAAGCGGGATCGCGGCCGAGGCCTGTTCACACTCAGCGCACCGGCGAGTCTCCCATCTCTCTTCAAAGTCGAAATACAGCCATCTCCTATAAAAATCGGGGATCATCGCCTGGCTTCCCACTGTCGATAGATTAGACACAGTCATAACGAAATAGCGCCTAGGCCGTAAAGCGGCACTTGGCACTGCTGCCATCATCCGAAAATAGCATGTTATTCCAATAACTTAGAAGGTCCCGCGCAGGCTCCATGACAGGCCATCCGGTTGCACTAAGAGGAAAGCGTCGCCACTTCAACGCTAAAAAGGGGATGGCTTATGAAACTCAAACTGACCGCTTCGGCATTCATGATTTTGATCGGTTTCTCTTTCTCCCAAGCGTCTGCTGCCGTTTGCAAAGTCGAGATGCACGACATCGGCTCGATCGTCGGTATCGGCAGCACGCATGAAGAAGCCTTTGAAGACGCGGCCACGAAGTGCTTCGACCGGAGAGTCGCCCTGCGTGGCGGAATGCCGGACGAAGAGACAGCGCTCGAACTCATTAATATCTGCGCCAACATTAAGTGCGAGTCGAAGGCGCGCAACTGATTCTCTTTTCGCTTCACGAGGCCAAGGAAAAATGCCATAGAATAGGCAAACAATTGGCTTCGGAGCAGCTATGGGAATCTTGAAAAAAGTCGGTGAATTTCTGTTTGGCAAAGACCCCGATATTTTCGACGAAAAAGGTCGGGTGGTTCATAAGTTCCCCGACGAAAAATGGCAGAAGTGGAACGACCGTTTTAAAGCCAATCCTGATTATGACTGGCGCAAGCACTCCGGTTTCGTAAATGCGGAGCGCCATCAAAACAGCACTAAATAGCTCAAATCGTAAGCATTCATGCCTAATTCATGGGCTAAATCAGCCCATGACGAGCTGAATAAATAAGCAACCAAAAATATTCTCAACTTTTCGTTGCTGGACTCCCCGCGGCCCGCCTAGCATCTCCCGAAACGAGCGAATTATCGCAAGATGCGGGGGGCTCATGAGGGGGAACGCTCGAGGACATGGAGTCCGTTGGGACTACGGACGGCTCCAGTTTTTCACAATCTGTTTTGTTTACCTCATACTGGGGCTGTCGGTCTCAATCGCTGGGGCAAAAAGCAACGAAACGCTTGGGGAGGGGAAACCCAGATCGCTTCGGATGGCGCCCCGCTCGGCCTACGGCTACGACCTTATCGCCTATATCCGACTCAATAGTATCGAAGGTTCTCTTGAAAACGCCGATCCTTCCATTCCGCGGTATGACCGTCGGGAGCATTTCGGCGGTTGGCGGATCCATCGGTCCCGCGAGAAGTGCTCCCGTACGCGGGAAGTCGTCTTGTTCCGCCAAGCGCTACCTGACGCCAAGATCGAGACCAACGAACACTGCCGTGTGACGGCAGGTGCCTGGATCGATCCTTACTCGGGAAGAGAGATTACGAATCCCCGGGACCTCCATATTGACCACGTTGTTCCACTGCAGCACGCCTATTATGCTGGGGCCTATTCATGGCGTCCGGCGCTTCGCTGCCACTACACCAATTACATCTACAACACCTATCACCTGCTCGCCGTCTACGGACGGGAAAACGTGAAAAAGGGTGAGCGCACGCCGGCCCACTATATACCGCCGAACCCTGAATTCCGGTGCGAGTACTTGAGCGGCTGGATGAAGATCAAGATCATCTGGCAGTTGTGGTCGACCGTTGAAGAAGTTCAAGCGATCGAGTCTCAGTTCGTTGCTGAAAATTGCTCGGACTGGATGCGCTACATTTCGGTAAGCGAATACGAGGAGCAAAGAAAAATCGCCTCGAATCCGATTCCGTCATGTCTCCGTTTTGAAAAACAAAAAGAAAAAGAAGCCGCAAAGAGAAGACAGCCGGAACAATCGGCTATGGCTTTGGCGCCCGCTTCCTAAGCCACGCCAGCGCTGCGCTGCGGTCTTTTAATTTACCCTCAAGCTGCTCGAGATAAGCCTCATGAAGGACTTCGCCCATCTCGCGTCCGGGTTTAAATCCAGCCTGGGTGGCGTCGTCCCCCGTGAGCAGCGGAGCCGGCCTTTCGCCGCGAGGCCCCAAGCGCTCGCTTTGCAGCTTTTTGAGATAACGGGCATTTTCGTCTTGTTCCTCCGCTCCTACAACACTCGCGAGTTTCAACGCCACGTGAGCCGCCGGATGGGCCAAGAGCAAAACCAGTTCCCCTTCACGATGCACACGCGGATTCAAAAAAACCTTAAGATTCCTAAGGCTGAAAAGAACCGCTTCGCATTCACGATTGGTCAACCGAAGCCCCTGCAAATAGGTTTCACGAAATTCCTTTTCGGAAACGTTTTCGAAAACCGGAAGAAAGAAGAGCGAAAGAAAAAGAAGCGGATCATCTTCATTCGCCGCCCGCCGAAATCCCTCAAGCCAGCGCCCAATGTTACTTTCGACTGCGTTAGCGAGAGCGGGGAAAAGCGCCTTCAGCAAACCTGTTTCGACAAGAAGCTCAAGCCCCTTGATCCGGTTCGGCGTTCTGAAGAGCTTTAGGAGCTCGTCACGCACGCGCTCACGACTCACCACCGCAACTTCGGACGCCCGCTTCTTGACAGCGGCGTATGTGACGGGCTCGAGCTCGAAACCGAGTTGAGCGGCGAAACGGACCGCACGCAATAGCCTCAGCTTGTCTTCGCTAAAGCGCCGGTCGGGGTCGCCGACCGTGCGCAGGACGCGGTTCTTAATATCCTCAATTCCCCCAACGTAATCGATCACGTCGCCGGTCTTCATGTCGTAGAAGAGCGCGTTCGCGGTGAAATCGCGCCGTTTGGCATCGGCTTCCGGCGAAGAAAAACGAACCCCTTCTGGCCTACGCCCGTCCTTGTACTCCAAATCCTCGCGAAAAGTCGCCACTTCAAGATTGAAGTCGCCGAACGGAATTATCGTCACGCCGAACGCTTTACCGACCGTGAGAGCGTTTGGGAATAAGGCGTGAACCTGATCAGGCATGGCGTCGGTCGCAATATCAAAGTCGCTCGGCTCAGTCTTTTTCATCACATAGTCGCGAACGCAACCGCCGGCCAAAAGAACCCGGTAACCGGCATCGCTTAACCGGTCTGAGACTTCTTTGACAGCCTTCCATTGTTTATGGTTTTCAAAAACTCGCATAGGTCCAATTAAAACGCTAAATGAGGGTTTCCGACTTTGTCCAGCCGCGCTGCAACCGTCAGTACCGCCGATCTCGCATCCATACTCGAAGAGGAAGGTTTCGCGCATTACGGATTTGCGGAACTCAAAACCCCTGTGTCCATCGCTTTCTACGAGGAGTGGCTGAACAAAGGGTATCAGGGCGAGATGCAATACCTCGAGCGCCATCTTCTCGAAAAGCGGGAGCCCGAGCGACTTCTAAAACGCGCACGCACGGCGATCGTGGTCACGGTCGATTATCTCCCTCATCCTGAACCAATGGAGACATCGCTCCCCCATCGTGAACTTCGCGGGTTGCGAATCGCCGCTTACGCCCGAGGCCGCGATTACCATATTTTTTTACGCGAGCGCTTGTCGCGGGTGATCGAAAAGCTCAAGCGGCTCGCTCCCGAAGAAGAATTCCGCGCGTTTACGGACTCAGCGCCCGTTCTCGAACGCGATCTCGCCGCCCGCGCGGGCTTAGGCTGGGTCGGCAAAAACACCTGCCTTCTCAACCGGAAGAGGGGGTCTTTGTTTTTCATCGCGGAAATTTATACGACTCTGGCGTTGAACGTCGCCACCTTCGAAATGCCCGATCACTGCGGTACTTGCACACGCTGCCTTGAAGCCTGCCCGACGGGCGCCCTCCTCTCCCCTCGCACCCTCGATTCGCGATTGTGTATTTCCTATCTCACGATCGAATCGCGGCAGATTCCCCCCCCTGAGCTCCGGGAAAAAATCGGTGACTGGTTTTTTGGTTGCGACATCTGCCAACTCGTCTGCCCGTGGAACATCAAGATTCACGGGCGCGAACAACTCGAAAGATTGAAAGCCACGCCGAGCGGGCGCGGTCATCTGCTCGAAGATCTCCGATTCATTCTCACGTCATCAAACCGCGAACTCGAACGCACTTTTTCCGGAACCCCTCTGACTCGCGCCGGAGGATGGGGACTCAAACGCAACGCACTCATCGTAGCGGCGAATATGCGAGCCTCCGAACTGCGCGAGGAAATTCAATCCCTTCTTTCCTACCCAAAGCTCGGCGAACTCGCGGCATGGGCTCTCAAACGTCTTTAAGGGCGGGTACCTTTTAAGAGGATTCCTTTTTCGACAAGCGAATCAAATTCACATTGGAGTTCTGAAATATTATGTTGCACTTGTTTTAGAGTTTTTTCGGCGCCAGCCAGAACATCCGAGACTTGCAGGCGGAAGCCTTCGTTCATTTCATCAATAAGAGCCGCTTGTACCGGATTGAGTTCGACGTCCATCAGTGCGCCCGAATATCGCGCCACGACCCGTAACGACGGATAAGGCAATGTCCGTCGCACGATTTGCGCGGTGGGATTTAAGATCACTTCGCCTTCTTGCAGACGTTTCCGTTCGCTTTCGTCATCTTGCGGAGAATAATAAGCCTGAGCCCGAGACCACTCGTAATGAAAGAGTTCCGCCAACTGTTTGTAACCACGACGACGCAAGAACCCCGCAAAGTAGCCGAGGTCGAGCCACGGAGATTGGAGGGAATGCCCCAATTCGCTTTCGTAGTCGGAAACCATTTTTCGCGTTTCAACGCCTTCACCGGCGGCTTTGCGGCTGAACTCGGGCGCCAATTCCTCAAGCCATTCCAGGACGTCTGGAGCAGGCATGTGAACTCTTTCGATCATGTCAAAGGGCTCATGAAGCAAGAGAAGTTCCGCCATTACCGCAGCTTTTTTACCTGGATCGACATGAAGGCGAATGGGGCCTTGCGTTTTTTTCAGCCAGCTTCGCGCTTCTTCCAACAAGCCCGGATCCAGGCGCAAGTCGCTCAACAAGGTCTCGGACTGAATAGACCAAATAATTTTTGTTGCCCCTTCGAGGACGCGCTGACAATAAGAACGGAGCGGGCCTCCGGACACGATCGAAAGATCCAACGAAAGGATCCATGATCCCCCGACCCGTTGGGGGTCTGGCCATGCTTCCGGCTTCATGAAGGGGCGAGGCAAACGCAGATCGATCATTTAAGAGGCCCTTTGAATTCTAAAACCATAATTTGTTTAATTTTTAAGCAGGCTGTACCACCCTTTCCGGTTCCACACGCCCTGGCACGTGACAAGTACACGAATAGTCAGGGATTCTTCTCCGATACCCCGGTTTTGACCGGGAAATACAGCTCTTTAAGCCCCTTATGATGCTTCGTATAATAAACCAGGCAAAAACTATTCACCCTGCTTTTTAATTTTGACGCCCGCCCTTCCTCCCCCTATATCTCCGAGCCGATGAAAAACGCAGAAGACCTTAGCTCAAAATTCATTCATGGGACTCTCATTTCGCTTTTGATTTGGGGAATCCTTTTCTGCGCCGGGCTCGCGCAAGCGGAGCCCATCATCGGCAAGCTGCGTAAACGCGGCTCAAAAGACCCGCTCGAACTCATTCTTTCGGAAACCAAGAAAGTGGTGGCCATTGATGGCCGGCCTGAAATCTTGGGCTACCTGAGGAGTCTGAATAGCGGAGACTCAATCTCCGGCGCTGGCCGTTTCAGCAATGACGGCAAAAAAGTCTATCTCGAATCTCTCGATCGCGTCGGCCTGCGCCAGATTTTGGGGGCTTGGCAATCGACCAGCCGGGAGATTTTCGAGTTCAAGAATTATGATACACTCAATGTTTACGTCCCGACGGTAAAAGACGACGGCGATATCGCGCTTGTGCAAACCCGGTCGCTCAAATACGTGCTGACGCCCGAGAAAGCAAAGCATTTCTCGATATTCATGAGCGATCGAACCGGTCACGTGCGGCTCGGTTTCCTGCAGCTCGATAAGCGCAAAATGGAGATGACGCTGACAGACTCTAATACGGGACAAATCAACGAGAAAATCTCTCTCTGGCCCTTGTTCGCGCAGTGAGCTAAACTCCTCTCGGCATCAGCAGTCGTCCAGCAGAGAGGGAGTAAATGAGTTTTGAGTCAAGCGACTTTCGCTTTCGTGCAGTCGATACGGGTCTCTTTTTTTCCCGAAAAGACCCGTCGGATCCCCGGCTGGGCGAAAGAGCCCTCTCCGTCCCCGCCGAGTCGCCCGAAATCTTGAAAAACAGCCTTAAGGAACACCTGTCCACCGCCGGCGCGGAAGCTTGTGTGGCTGTCGTCGCGGGCTATCCCGACGATGAGGGTATCCAAATCAACGGCGGTCGCATGGGCGCAGTTCTCGCGCCCACGGAAGTCCGTCGCGCTCTTTACAAGATGACCCCGTCTCTTCACGGGCGCTCGATGCCGCTTCTTTTGGATGTCGGGGATCTTGAGATCAAAGAAATTGCCCTCGCAGAACGTCATCGGGCGGCAGCAACCGCGGCGCTGACTTCCTTAAATGCGGGTGCCCTCTGGATCGGAATCGGCGGCGGACACGACTATGGTTACCCGGACGCCGCGGCTTTCTGTGAATGGTGCAAAGCTCGGAACCAACGCCCGCTTGTCATTAACTTCGACGCCCATCTCGACGTGCGACCGACGAGCCATGGGCTTTCAAGCGGCACACCGTTTTACCGAATGCTTGAAGAATTCCCCGAAACCGATTTCGCGGAAATCGGCATTCAAGCCCACTGCAACAGTCGCAGCCATCTCGAGTGGGTGAAATCGAAAGGCGCCCGGGTGCTCACACAAGAAGAGGTCGAAGCTTCCGGTGAACCGATGGTGACGAATATGATTCGGTTGCTTGACGACTGGCTTTTGCGCCGCCGGCCCGTTTTCATCTCAATCGATATTGACGGCTTTTCGTCGGCAGTCGCCCCCGGTTGCAGCCAAAGCTGGGCAACAGGCTTCATGCCCCACGAATTCTTCCCTTGTTTGGATCTTTTAAAACAGCGTCTGGATGTAAAAGCTCTCGGCATCTACGAGGTTTCGCCGCCGCTTGATCACGACATGAGGACGGCAAAGCTTGCCGCGCAAATCATTCACCGGGTTGTTGCATGAGAGGTTTCGGTAGCGACAATCACTCAGGAGTTCATCCCCGGATCTTAAAAGCGATCGAAGACGCGAATGTCGGACACGCGCCGAGCTACGGAACGGACCTCATTACGATCCGCGCCTCCGAAATCGTAAAGGATCACTTGGGTCCGAACGCCGAAACGTTCTTTGTGTTTAACGGCACGGCTGCGAACGTGCTGTGCTTGAGCAATTGCCTCAAGCCGTACCAGTCGGTCCTGGCAAGTTCGCACTCGCACCTCTTTAACGACGAATGTGGCGCTCTTGAACGCGCAGTGGGCGCGCGAACCATCCCGGTGGAAGTGGGACCTGACGCCAAACTCACCGTCCATGCACTGAAACGCCATCTCGTCCGCCGAGGAGATCAGCACCACTCGCAGGTGCGGGCGATCTCGATCACGCAACCGACGGAACTCGGGACCCTTTACTCGATCGACGAAATTCAGGCGATTAGCCATTTCGCGAAGGAAAACAATCTGCTTCTTCATATGGATGGGGCCCGCCTTGTTAATGCGGCCGCAAGCCTCAATACGACGCTTCGAGCGCTCACCACCGACTGCGGCGTCGACGTCTTGTCATTAGGCGGAACGAAGAACGGCCTCCTCTTCGGTGAAGCCGTTGTTTTTTTAAGGCCTGGCCTCTCGCAAGACTTTAAATACCAACGCAAGCAGCTCATGCAACTGCCTTCGAAAACGCGTTTCATCGCCGCTCAATTCGTCGAATTCCTCGGAACAGATCTTTGGCTCGAAAACGCCCACCATGCCAACGCCATGGCTCTCAAGCTTTATGAGGAACTCAAGAACGCATCTTCCGCAGTCGAAATCCAGCACCGGCCGCAGTCAAACGCTGTGTTCGCGAGGTTTCCGCGTTCGTGGGTCTCGAAGCTGAGGGAAACTGCATTCTTTTATGTTTGGGACGAACATACGTTCGTCTGCCGTCTCATGACGACTTGGGATACGCAGCTTGAAGACATCGAGCGTTTCATCGCTCGCGTGCGTGAACTCGATTCTCTCGGTACTCAGGAACGGCCGGGCGGATCCTTTACTCACCGATGATCTTAATCAGGACACGTTTTTTGCGAAGCCCGTCGAATTCACCGTAAAAAATCTGTTCCCACGGGCCGAAATCGAGTCGGCCGTTGGTGATCGCCACGACGACTTCGCGACCGAAAATCTGCCGCTTAATATGCGCATCGCCATTGTCCTCGCCGGTGCGATTGTGACGGTAGGCTGAAATTGGCTCGTGAGGCGCCATCTTTTCCAGCCAGTCCGCGAAATCCTGATGAAGGCCCTTTTCATCATCGTTAATGAATACGCTGGCTGTGATGTGCATGGCGTTAACAAGCACCAGACCTTCTTTGACGCCCGATTCAATAACGGCCTCCTCGACCTGAGGAGTGATGTTAACGAAACCCATACGGGTCGGCAGATTAAACGTAAGCTCGCGTCGGAAAGACTTCATACCGAGAATCTTGCCTTCACTCGGTATCTAAGGTCAAATTTCTGCCAAACCGAACAAGAGGAAGGCAATGAAACCGTATCCGCCGATCGGGTATTCAGAGTATTTGCGAATTCCAGAATTATTATCGCTTCAGAAACTCCGCAGCGAACAACTCACGAACCGACAGGCTCACGATGAGATGCTTTTCATCATCACGCATCAAACATACGAGCTTTGGTTTAAACAAATTCTGACGGAGCTCGACTCGGTACTAGCCATCTTCAGGCAGCCTCGGATCGATGAAGTTGAAATGGGCACGGCGGTCGCTCGTCTCCAGCGGATTACGGAAATCCAAAAACTCCTGATTCAACAGATCTCGGTTCTCGAAACCATGACACCGCTGGATTTTCTCGATTTCCGCGACATGCTCTATCCGGCGTCTGGCTTCCAAAGCTTCCAAAACCGCCTGATCGAAAACAAACTGGGCCTCAAACCCGAGCAAAGGCTCGCATTCAACTCCATGCCCTATCACGCCTACGTAGGACCGAAAGAACAAGAGCTTCTTTTAAGCACGCAAAACGAAGAGTCGCTTTTTGAACTCGTCGACAAATGGCTCGCGAGAACGCCTTTTCTGCAAACCGGCGAGTTCGATTTCTGGACCCATTACCGTGACGCGGTCGAAAGGCTTTTAGCCGAAGATCTCGACGTCATCCGCAACCATCCGCAGCTCAGCGCCGAGGCCAAGGAGCAAAACGTCCGAGAACTTGAGGCGACACGCGAAACGTTTCGCTCACTCTTCGACCGTGACCGTTACGAAGATCTACGTAAAGAAGGCCTTTTCCGCTTCTCATACGAGGCCATTCACGCCGCTCTCCTTATTCAGCTTTACCGGAACGAGCCGGCCTTCACTTTACCTTTCCAGCTTTTGACCGCGTTACAGGACATTGACGAACTCATGACCACCTGGCGCTACCGGCATGCTCTTATGGCTCATCGGATGCTGGGGCGAAAAATCGGAACGGGTGGCTCGAGCGGCGCGCGCTACTTAAAGGACGCGACGGAAAAGCATCGGATCTTTAACGATCTCTTCAATCTGGCGACATTCCTGGTTCCGCGTTCGCGTCTGCCCGAGTTACCACAATCCGTGCGGGAAAAACTCGGCTTCTTTTACACGGCCAAAGCCGCGGGCTCGAACTAAGCCCGTAGCTTGAGAGGCTCGACGTCTTTTAAGAGAATCGCGCGAACAGGAGACGCGTCCGCATCTTCAAGGCGAAGAGGAAGGGCGATCAAGGTGTAAAGCCCTTCCTCTACCTGCGAAAGATCCACGCCCTCGAGAATGGCCATATCGTGCCGGGCCACCATCGCATGCGACGGAAGGTCTTTGGAGTCATCCGGATCAATGGACGGTGTGTCGATCCCGACGAGCCTCACGCCCGCGCGCGCCCATTCATCGATAAGCACCGGGTCGAGTGAACAATAGTCCGTTCTCCAGTTCTCACGCTCAAGAAAACTATCCGTCCGCACGAGAATACGCGGCACGGGCCACGTCGGAGTGTTCTTCCATTTCTCGTTAAAAAATTCACGGCGCACTCTTAGACCTTGTGGAGTTCGTCGAGCATCAAGAACGAGACAAGGCCCCATGTAATAAGACAAATCCCGCTGATCGATGCCCACCCCGTCTTTTGAGTAATGGTTCGGAGCATCGGTATGCGCCCCCACATGCACCGTGGTGCGGATGGAACTCAAAACGAGATGGTCGCCATTTTTGAAATCCAGGGCGATGTCGCGCGAATACGGCACGTCGCCGGGATAGACACTCAAGCGCTCCGAAACTTTCGGCGAAATATCGATATACGGAATCAAACCTTTCCTCCGCGGTTCAGAAGCCAAAAGATGAGAGAAAGAATGAGGCTTAAGAGAAGGCTGGTGGCGAGCGGAAAGTGTACCTGCCAGCCTTCACCTTTCCAACTGAAATCACCGGGCAGCCGGCCGATCCACTTTGAAAAACTCAGACGGTCGGAATAGACGAATCCCAGCCCTAATAAAATAAAGAGAACGCCGATTCCGATTAAGAGCCGACCGAATCCGGACCACTCCATTTCCATCTTCCTTTAACCTTGGCTTTTAACGAACTCGAGCACCTCTTCCGCATGCCCGTTCACTTTGACCTTACGCCACTCCTTTAAGACTTTCCCATCGCGGCCGACAACGAATGTCGAACGCTCGACTCCTTCGAACTTCCGTCCATAAAGACTCTTCATCTGAATGACGTCGAACGCGCGACAAAGAACCTCGTCGCTGTCGGATAAGAGCTCGAACGGAAACCCGTGCTTTCCACGGAAGCCAGCGTGCGATCTGACCGAATCTTTCGAAATACCGAGAATTTCACATCCCGCTTTCTGGAATTGGGAATAAAGGCGCTTAAAGTCCTGGCCTTCCTGAGTGCAGCCTGGCGTATTGTCCTTCGGATAGAAATACAAAACAAGGTACTTCCCTTTGAACTCCGTGAGCGACCGCATGGCTCCGGTCGAATCCGGAACTTTGAAGGACGGCACCTTATCACCCGGACCGAATTTGTATTGGTTTTTCGCGGCTGTTTCTTTTCTCGCCGTCACCTTTTTGATAGCAGCTTTCTTGACCGAAAATTTCGCCGTTGTTTTCTTTGTCGTTGTTTTCTTTATCGTCGTCTTCTTCTTCGCGACTTTTTTCTTGGCCATAGCCCTGCACCCTAATGAATTCGCTCTAAAAGTCTGCTAGATTACCAGGAACCGTTCTAAAAAAATCATCGCAAGCGGCATGGGTCAAGATGAGCGAAGAAAAAGGCCAGAATCGAACTTTTCATTTACCAGAGCCCTTTGACCGGGTGATTCGTGCTTTGCTCGAAGAACTGGGCTTTCCCGTGTCCGATCCACGCCGATTAGCCGAGGCCGTGGTTCGCCTCTCGGACCACTATCACGCGCACCCGGACGCCCCGACACCATGGGACGAGCCATGGGCGCAAGCCGCGTCGGTCGCGTATTACTTCCCGCTCAACTTCGCCCGCAATCAAGCCGTCGCTCTTGAAGCCTCGCGCCTCGGTTTTTTCGAGGGCCTTACCAAGATCATCGACTTCGGCAGCGGAACAGGAAGTGCCTTGGCCGCGTTTTCGCAAACCCTACTTAAGAGCGGTCGCATCGAGACCGCGTGCCAGGCCTACGATATCAGTCCGGTATCCCTACAACTCGGACAGCGGCTCATGAATCTCGAACACTATGAAACCGTCGTGGTCCGTTCCGCCGAGGAGATGCCTCCAGACTTTCTTCGATCGGCCGGAACCACCCTGGTGATCGCTTCCTACGCGCTCACGGAACTCGAGAAAATTCCGAGTTGGTGGGACAAAGCCGAAGCGCTCGCCATCATCGAGCCCAGCACGCAGGAGGACGGGCGTAGGCTGATGCAAACGCGCGCGGATCTGATTGAGAAGGGATATCACATCTGGGCCCCGTGCACACACCATGGTCCGTGTCCGCTCCTCACACAATCGGCCCGCGACTGGTGCCACGACCGCGTACGTTGGCGGGCACCCGACTGGTTCCTTGAGATGGAAAGACACCTGCCGATGAAAAACCGGACAATCACACACAGTTATCTTCTCGCACGCCGAAGCCATGCACCCCCGGCCGTTCTCCGAGAACTGGCTCGGCTGACGGGAGATACCCTGGTTGAAAAAGGAAAAACGCGACAGAGCATTTGTCGCGGCCCGGATCGCGAATTTCTAGCTTGGTTCCCGCAGCGCTTTCCAAAAGGCACGCCTGACTTCACCCTGGAGCGCGGTCGTCTGATCCGCTTCAAGAGCGAGCCCGTGAAAAAGTCATCAGAGTTAAGAATTCAATCACCGGAACAGATTGAAGCAATTCCCGCCGACCACGAAGTTCGTTAAGTCGCGAAAATCCGCTCCCGCTTCCAGAGACGAAGCTGCGAGCGAATTTTCCTCGATAAACGCCGGACAACGCTTAAGGGATCATCGCCGATCACATGCGCCACAAAGGTTCCGGCGGCCGACCGGATTTTAAGGCTTCCTTCGAAACCGAAGGACGTTTTCTTAATCAAAGTGAAGGCCGTCGAATCGCTCGGAGACTCCCCGAAAACCCGGCTGAGCTGTTCCGAGACGCGCGAAATGACGCCAGCGCTCGGCTCAAATCCGACGAACTCGAATTCCTTAAATAGTGCTGGAGTCATGCTTCCCCCTTTTCGAATCGCGGGCAGGTTATAAGCCCAGTGTAATCGGATTCAAGCAAAAGCGAACCGGGGGAAAACCAAAACGGCGCTTCCGGTCGAAGAAGCGCCGTCGTTTCGAGCGATTACGCGGATGTTAAATTTTCTCGAACAGTGTCAGCGGGATCTGCGGATCATCTTTTTGACTTCGGACACGTGCTCTTCTTCTTTCGCGATCATCTGACGGGCGTACTCCTCGAGGTAAACCGCTTTCCCTTCCGTAAGCTCCAACAACTCGTAGAAGTTCTCGAGCTGTGCCTCTTCATGCTCAAGGGACTCTTGTAAGATATCGTCAATGGAATGCTTATGCGTTTCCAAAAGCGAGGCGATCTTCAAAGACGGATGGCCTTCGAGGGTCGTGATGTGTTCCCCAGCCTGGCTCGCGTGATCGAGTGATTCCTTCGCTTGCTCCCTGAGCCAATTGACAATCGGAATCCGGTTATGGCCGAAGACCATTAACGAGTAGTGCGTGTAACGCACAACACCCGCCAATTCGTTTTCCATAATCCGGTTCAGGACTTCGATCACTTTCTTTCTGTCAAGGCCGTTTCTACTTTTCTTCCGGGCTTTCATTCCCTCATCCTCTCGTTGGTTATTGCCCAAACTACGAAAAGCATAAATGCGACCCGTACGTTCCGCAAGCACGGAAGTTTCTTAACCGGAAACCGCGCGATCGAGGGATTCGCGTTTCGCCTCCCCGATCTCGCACGCTTTTTCCCAGAGACCGGACTTCAAGCTTTCGTACATCTCGCGCATCTTCTCGCGAACACGCTCAGCTTCTTCCCGAATCTGCTCGTTTCTGGCTCCCGGATCATGAGCCAGGTCTTCAAGCCGGAGGACCGGCCGATAAAGCTCCGCGCGCATCACGAATTTCTCCATCGGAAGCGGCGGCATCGGCAGAGCGAACAATCCGGTTTGCCGAACACGCTTTTCAACGAAGTCGTAAACGCATTGAGGGAGGAATTTCAAATGGTCGACCCATTCGTCGGGAACCGTGAGCGCACGGGCCCATTTCTCAGAGCCGTAGTGAACGCACACAAGAACTGGAGTTCCCGTCCGCACAGCTAGTTCAATGAACCGAGGAGACCTGAACTCCTGGATTTCGTCGGGATGCCCGAAGAAACAATTAGATCCTTCGGGGAAGACAACGAAGTCGATCCCATGCATCTCCGTAAACTTCCGCTCAAGCTCCTCAAACGTGAGCGGGTAATCCGTTTGTGTGAGCAGCTGCGCAAGCCCCCTAACGAAAGGGATATGGAAGAAAGCGCGGTCCATCACACCCAGAGGGATTCGGTCACCCCCTCCGTCCGCGAAGGCCTCTTTCGCCAACAGAGCGACAGCTGGCAGCCAACTCAGCGGCGACCCGTGATTGATAGCCACAATGAGCCGCGGGTACTTCTGAAATACCTCGTTAAGTGGTGGACGGCTCTCAAAACACGTCTCTTGGGCCATCAATTCCATGGCCTGGGACATTAACGGCACAAATTCCGCAAGGCACCGCACCGCGAACCTCCTGCTCCCTTCCGCTCGCGCCCATTCCTAACATCGGCGGCCCTTCGAGTCCAGGCGCTCGCCACCCCGTAGCCCTACCGGCGCTCTTTTAGCTCTCTACACATGTTTTTCATAGACGGAAGAAGATTCTTTGTCCCTATTTGCCCCAGACTCAAAAAAGGACCGGATAGCCTTATTTGACTCAGTCAAGGGAGACGTAAATGCAACGCACGTATGAGACCAGCGGACACGTGACAATCAACGAACGCATGCCGACACAAAGATTTCATCGATTCGTTGATGAAAAAATCCGCGAATGGATCCGCGAGAACGGCTTGGACACGAAGCCGGTGGATTACGAGGTTGCATTTTTCGACGAAGACCCTCTTGGCGAAGTCAGCTGCCTCATCGTTCTCAACGCCGGCGGGCAACTTTGGAAGTCATGGGAAACAGCGGACAATCCACGAGTGGCGCTCAGGCGAAGCATCGAAAACTTGCGACCCGAAACGTCCGGCTTAAGCGAGCTGGCACCGTTCGACTCTCACCCGTTGTACCAATGAATGCCGCGAGGATTCGAATTACTGAACAAAAAGGAAGCGCCGACACTCTTATCCAATTGGTTTTTCTGAGCGCCGCACTCCTCTCGATTCTTCTCCACTGATGAATACCGCCTAACGTCCGGGATCATTCAAAAGAATAGAAGCCGTTTAATGCCTCGTGCTAACATGAATTCAAAAATTTGAAGTGCTTTCGTACTGAATTATAGGGGCATGAGCGCATGCTGCGTGACTACATCTGGAGCCTGACGTTCGTCGTGTTGCTTCTCGGCGCTTACACTTTTCTGATTTGGACTTACCATTCTTCGCATCGGGAGCCGGCCGGTGCCGTCAAAGCCATGGCCGCTCCCCCACCGTCCGATTTTCCAAAAACTCCTTAAGTTTAGAGCCAAAACTTGAGGGTTAAGATAAAGTTCAGGATCGAGAACGCGTCCGTTTCACGACTGACGCCGTGGACACTTCCGCTCGCACCACTGATTGAGATAAAGCTCAGTTCTCCGCCCAGCGAAAACATATCGCCGGCCATCGGATAATCGTATCCGGCCATCACCCCCCAATGCATGGGCGAAGTCGCAAGATCACCTCCCAACGCCTTCGTTTCCATCCGGCTCATGCCGATGAGCGCACCAAGATAAACGCCTTCAGCCTCTCCCTCGAAATGGTAAGCCCCTGATACACCGTAAAGCTGGTAATTCCACGGTACCGACATCCCCGAAACGCTTTCATCTTTCGACGAGGTCAGGAAGTGGGCACCGATCGAAAATTCAGACCCGAGTTTCGCACCCAAATTCACTCCCAAAATCGGCCGTGGACTCGTATCGCTTTTGTTTGGAACCGAAAGACCGCCGGACACACCGATCCATGCCTTTCCATCAACGGCGCCCACGTCGACAGGAAATGCTAAGCAAAGGCCTCCCGCCAGAAACATTGAAACCAAGCCCGCACGGATTCGCGCTCGTAAATTCATGCCTGATCCTCCCTAAAAACCCTCATTATACTTTTCTTCGGCGCAGAAGCAGAATAGTCTTGAGTGTGCACAAAGACCACGAGGAAACATCAAATGACACGCTTGAAGGCTACCCATTTGCTCGTTTCGTTATTCGGTTTAATTTGTTTGCTACCTCTTATCCCGCTACGCACCACAGCAAACGTTGTCGGAACCGATATGCAGAACTTCAACCCGACGACATCCGGTCTCGATTTCGTCACGGTTCATTCGTCGGAGACTTTGAAACCCGGAATTTTGAATTTCGGTCTTTTCCTAAATTATGCGGTCAACACGCTTCCCTATTTTGATAACTCCCCTCAAGGCCGCTTGAACTTTAACGACAGCCTTCTCGGTCTCGATGTGAACATGGGTCTCGGACTTATGGAGAACTGGGATGTGGGCGTGAGCTTCCCGGCGATTCTCAGCCAAAGCGTTGAAGACCAAACAGGCGCCCGCGGGGAATTCGAACAAACCGGCGCGACCGAAATCCGCGTTAACACAAAATACCGTCTTTGGGGCAATGACAGCGGCGGCATCGTCGTCATCGGCTCCGCCAACTTCAACCAAACGGAAAACAACCCGTGGGTAGGTCGCAACGCGGGCCCCACGTTCAACTTCGAACTCGCCGCTGACACGACGGTCGGAAAAATGGCTTACGGAGCCAACATCGGTTATCGTGTCCGCAGTCCCGGAACACCGATCCCCGGCTCCTTCGTCACGCCTCTGAAAAACCAATACATCGCCAGCGCAGCCGCAAGCTACCACTACTCGCCGTGGGACACGAAATTCATCGGTGAAATTTTCGGAAGCTTCCCCGCCGGCTCCTCAAGCCTTGACGGCGAAAGAAGCCTCTCCTCCCTCGAACTGCTTGGCGGCATTAAGCACGACATCACCACCAACCTCGCCTTCCACGCCGGGGCTGGCGCTGGCCTCATCCGCGGCGTCGCCTCACCGGACTGGCGCGTTTATACGGGCATCAACTATGCGGTCGGCCCTCTCTGGAGCACGGAGAAGAAGCGTCCAAACGAAACGAAACATATGCAGCAAATCGTTCCGCCGGGACCCGTCGTTCAGAACCCGCCGCCGCCCGTTCAACGCTTCCGTACGCAGAACATCCTCTTCAAGTTCGACAGCGACGAGATGATCGGAAACTATCATGAGGTGCTCGAAGAACTCGCTCTCTTCTTAAAAAGCGGCTTTAGAGAACTCGTTATTGAAGGCCACACAGATTCGATTGGTTCGATCCCCTACAATCAGAAGCTGTCCGAACGCCGCGCAGAAGCAATCAAGCGCTACCTTACCACGCGCTTCGGGATCGACGGCCGGAAGATCAAAACGATTGGCTACGGCGAACTGCGTCCGATCGCCGATAACGGCAACTACCAAGGCCGGCAACTCAACCGGCGGGTCGAATTCGAAATCCTACGGTAATAAACTGGCTCACCTTCGTGGGGATGAAAGGGCTGATTCCCCTAGGTGAAGGGC
>CALBDW010000074.1 GCA_937927435.1 uncultured Bdellovibrionales bacterium | reverse complement strand
CGTCGGACACCTCGTCGCTGAATTGATGACCCCATACGGCGACGTGATCGGCCGCGGAATCGTGGATCTCGAAAGGATTTCGGCGGGACAAAAACAAGATCGCGAAATCACTGGAATTCACATTGTCATTCGGCCGGTTCCGCAAGGGCTAAGCGGTTCGGTCATACCCGGCGAGAAAGATACCGAGGTCGTTTTGGTGGGAACAGGTGTCGCGGTCCAAACCGACGCGGAAGGACGCTTCAGCATTCCCAGTCTCTCGCACGGTTCAAATGTGATCGTTCGCGCCGATCGCGCTGGATATTGGGGAAGCGTTTCGTTCGCGCATGCGGGTGAAAATCCGGCTCTGGAGCTTTATGAAGACGGGACCGGGTCTTTGGCGAACGAAATTGCGGGAACGTCCGTACGTAAAGCGAAGGGGGCGATCGTCTTCGGTCGCGTTACTTATCAAGGCAAACCGGTCGCGGGAGCGCAAGTCGATCTGGTGACGGCCGCCGGACTGAAACCGATCTATTTCAATGAAGCGCTGAAGCCCGACCCGTCGCTAGATACGACGTCGAAAAACGGCCTGTACGCGTTCTATCCTGTTAATCAAGGCACACATGCCGTTCAGGTGACTTGGAAAAACGGTCGCGCACTAGAGCCCGTCATTTTTCCCGCTGAGACGGCAGCCGTTTCTCGCGTCGATATTGAAGCGATTCGGGATCAGACGGCGAAGATCAAAGTCTTTGATGCCTTCCGCACGGATTACGCCCTTCCGGCTGATGTCGCGTTTCTCGGCGATCACCGCGTCTACACAGTTGATCGGAGCGGCGTCCGTCGGTTGAAATTCGCGGGTGGATCGGGGGTTGTCATTCTTGAGGCGCGTTCAGGGACGGCTTACGAACGCACTCGCCTTGTCCTCGACCGTTCGCGGAACGTGGTCTATTTCCCGATGGTTCAAACCGCATGGCTGCGGAAAATTCAGGGCAGTTTACGAATCAACGCTTTGCCCGGACGAGGCACTATCGTCGGCTTCGTGCAAGGAAACGCACCTTACAAAGTCAGCCTGACGGGTACTGATTCGAATACGAAAGTCGTTTACTTCAGTAACGCTGGAGAAATTTTGCCGTCGGATTACGGAGAGCCGGGCGGGGGCTTCGCCGTGTTCAACGTCGAAGAGGGCTTCCAAACGGTCACGATCCAAGCTTCAGGCTCAATCAAAGCCTACTCGACCGTCTCGCTCGTTGAAAGAAACGTCGTCAGCGTCATCAGCCAGTGGCTGCGCTGATATCAACCGGCCGATTTGGGCCGGGCTGGTTTTTCCTTGTGCAGGGCCACGACCATCCGATCGAGACTTTCAAGCGCTTGCGTGGGCAGATGCAGCCTGAATCCCCTTTTGAGCACGAGGTTTCTTTTTGCCGCGATCGCGAGGTCCGGATTGATGAGCAGCAATTCCTCGAGGGAAAGACCGCTGGCTCGAAGAAGTTCGTTGAACCGCACCGCGCGAGTGAGCTTCACCGGATGAAGTTTTTCGTGCGCAGGCTCCTCAACCAGCCCGAAGATTTCTTGGCTATATCTCTCCGCGTGAAGGGCAGCGAGAAACTCGGTGTAAAAATTTGACGAGGCGAAATCGAACGATTTCGAACGGTACTTCGTGATGATGGTCGCGATGTCGCGCGAACCGACGGCTCGAATCGCCCGGCGAACGCCGCCGGGTCCATGGTTCCAAGCCGTAATCGCCAAGGGCCACGAGCGGTATAGAATCAGATGATTTTCTTTAAGTAGAGCCGCGGCTGCTTCGGTGGCCTTAAGGGGCGAGCGGCGTTCATCGATCAGATCGTCGACCAGAAGGAACTTGCGGCCCGTTGAACTCATGAACTGCCAAATGCCTACGGCACCGACTTTGCTCGTCGCCTGTTTATTGAAGCTGCTTTCAACGAATGGAATTCGCGTTAATTCAACAGGGAGCCCTCTGCTGCGGAAGACCTCTTCCATTGTCGGTAGGAAGCGTCTGCTTCTTACGATGCCGTCGAAGAAGAAGTTCTTTTGGCCGGTTTGAACGCGTACGTGTTTAGCGGCGACTCGAGCATTGCGGTGGATGTTACCGCCCAGCACTGATAGCGCCTCAGCAACTTGACTTTCAATTTCCGTTAAGTTTCTAAGCGATTTTTTGCGGGCCAGTGATTTAAGAGCGGCTTGCACGCGCAACGCCTCGTTTTTGACATAACGGTCCGCTTTTTCCCGCCTCATCCATAGGCGTTTGGGCGTGTCGCTTTCAATGATGAAGGAGACATCCACAACTTTGTACACGATCCATGGGTACTCTGAGTGGTGTATCACGCGTTTGTGGGAATCGTACTTTGTGTAGATGTCGAACCAAAAGCCGACTCGGTCGCGTAAAGATTCAGGGATTTTGAATTGGTCCGATATCAGTCCGCGATAATCGTCGAGAATCGCCTCCCGGTCGAAGACGCCGTTTCCTTGAACCGGCGCTTCGGGTTCGAAAGTTTGCAGAAGTCCCAGAGGGCCGAGGGTGGAAGCGATAAAAGGATCGGGCTCGATAAGAGGACGTAACGCTTCAGGCACAGAATCTATGGAGTTTTCGAAATCGAACTCGATTTCAGCCACATCGGCTTCGGCATTCAGTTCCGCGAGTTCCTCCTCGTCGTGAGCCGCGTGGTTCGCGGGCGAAGGGATGATAGCGCCGGCCACGAGTAAAGCGACGGACGCCGTTCCTGACAGAACAGCCATCAGCCGCAACATACGAGTTGAATTTAAAAACGCGATAATCTTTGAAACCATCGGCCCCTATACAGAGCAACCCCGGTGCCAGTCTGAATCGGCTGGAAAGGATGATCAGAGAGGCTTTGGGGAAAGCCGGGCGACCGATCTTTTAACGGAATTACCCCTTAGATGCCGTAAAACGGCACCCGTGGGCTAAGGGGTTCAAATGGTGATGGTTTCCTTATAAACGCCGAAGACGGCGCGAAGAGCGTCGGAGATTTCACCAAGAGTCACATTGTTTTCCACGGCATCAATGAAAAGCGGCATGAGATTGTCGTTTCCGCGAGCCGCGTTTTGAATGTGCTCCAAGTGTGAGCGTACAACTTTCGGATCGCGTGCCGCCTTGAACTTTTTCAGGCGCTCGATTTGTTCACGTGCGACCTCTTCGCTCACCTTCAAGATTTCCGGTTCATCGTTTGATGCTTGCGTGAACTCGTTCACGCCGACGACAATCTCCTCTTTATTTTCAACGGCCCGTTGGTAATTGTAAGCGGCTTGCTGAATCTCACGCTGAATCCAGCCAGTTTCGATGCATTTGACCACGCCGCCAAGCGCGTCGATGCGTTCGATGTATTCGGTCGCGGCTTTTTCGATCTCGTTCGTCAAAGCTTCGACGTAGAAGGATCCACCCAGGGGGTCGATGACATCGGCGACACCGGATTCATAGGCGATAATCTGCTGCGTACGGAGCGCGATCGTCGCGGCTTTTTCGGTCGGGAGCCCGAGGGCTTCGTCCATCGAGTTCGTGTGCAAGCTTTGGGTCCCGCCGAGAACCGCTGCTAAAGCCTGCAGCGTGACGCGGACGATGTTGTTTTCAGGCTGCTGTGCGGTCAGCGTGCTGCCTGCCGTTTGCGAGTGAAAACGCAGCCGCCAAGAACGGCTGTCTTTCGCTTTGAAGCGGTCCCGCATGATTTTGGCCCACATACGGCGGGCTGCGCGAAACTTCGCGATCTCTTCGAAGAAGTTATTGTGAACGTTGAAAAAGAAGCTCAAACGTCCAGCGAAAGAGTCGACGTTCAGGCCGCGGTCGACCGCCGCTTGAACATAGGTAATGCCGTTTGCGAGCGTGAACGCGACTTCTTGAGCGGCGGTACTCCCCGCCTCACGGATATGGTAGCCGGAAATCGAAATCGTGTTCCAGTTCGGAACCTCGCGCGAGCAATAGTCGAAGATGTCGGTGATGATCCGCATAGAGGGTTGCGGCGGAAAAATATAGGTTCCGCGGGCGATGTATTCCTTGAGCAGATCATTTTGAATCGTTCCCGTGAGCTTGTCGGCGCTGATTCCACGCCGGCGCGCTACCGCGATGTAGAGAGCCAACAAAATTCCGGCGGTCGAGTTGATTGTCATCGAGGTGGAGATATTATCGAGCGGAAGGTCCTTTAAAAGAATCTCCATATCCTCGATCGAAGAAATCGCGACACCCACTTTGCCGACTTCGCCCGAAGCCATAACATGGTCGGAGTCGTAGCCCATTTGGGTCGGGAGGTCGAAGGCCACGCTCAGGCCGGTTTGGCCTTTTTCAAGCAAGAGCTTGTAACGTTTGTTGCTTTCGTAGGCCGATCCGAAGCCTGCGTATTGGCGCATCGTCCAGAAGCGGCCGCGGTACATGGTTTCCTGAACGCCGCGGGTGAACGGAAATGAGCCAGGAGCCCCGAGATCAGTTTCATACCGTGCGGAACCATCCCAGTCGCTGGGCGTGTACTCACCTTTAATTTCAATACCGCTTGAAGTGACGAACTTATCTTTGCGAAGTTTAGCCGCTTTTTTTTCAGACGAACTCACGACTCTTCTCAACCTTTCGGCAGAGGTTCAAAAGTTATCAAAGTTTGCCCGGCTTCGACGCTTTGGCCGGCGCTGACCAAAATATCTTTGATCTTCGTGTCCGAAGCCGCCCGCATCTCGTTTTCCATTTTCATGGCTTCCATGATGAGGATCGGCTGATTAGCTTTGACGACGTCGCCCTTGTTCACGAGAACTTTGACGATCTTACCCGGCATGCCGGCCGAGAGCTTATCTGCGGACCCGAGCGAGCCGCCTTTTTTCAAGCTTTCGTGCAGGATCGCTTCGTCGTTGTAGATCTTAACGTTCCGGTAAGAGCTCCGGGTGTAGACGGTATATTCGGTTCCCGAACCGAAGACGTCCATTAAGTAGGAGCCGCCGTTGAAAATAAGGTTAATCGCGTTCTCAACGACCCGGTAATCGTCTTTGGATATCTCGTAACGGAACCACTCGCCGTTTTCTTCCCGGAGGTTGATCACCCAGGCGCGGCGGGTTTCGGTGATATCGATTTGGTAGTGCTTACCGCGAAGGTCCGCTTCGAAAAACATGGCTTACCTCAAACTTTCGTTCCGACCGACCGTCTTCCAGCGGCTGGCGACATTATACTCGGAAACAGCTTTCGCCTTCTTCTCGTTGTATGCCGCGATGGTGGCGGCAATGAGGAAGACGTGATCGTCAACGGCTCGGAAGAGTTTCGGCATTTTGATTTCGAGGTCCTTATCGCAGAATTGGGTCGTATAAGAACCATCGATGAACTTGGGCGACTGCAAGATCGATTTGTGCATGACGATGTTCGTTTTGATGCCTGTCAATGTGAACTCCGTCAGCGCGCGATCCAGCCGTCGGATCGCGGTATCCCGGTCGGGACCGTAAGCAATGAGCTTTGCGATCATCGGGTCATAGTGAATCGGGACTTCGTATCCCGGATACGCGTAGGAGTCGACACGGATGAATGGGCCTTGCGGATGCCGGCACCGACGAATGACTCCCGGTGACGGTACGAAGGTCACCGGGTCTTCGGCGCAAATCCGCGCTTCGATGGCATGGCCGCGCTGAACGATGTCTTCTTGCTTAAACGAAAGCGGGCGTCCCATGGCGACGAAGAGCTGCTCCTGCACCAAGTCCACTCCCGTCACCATTTCCGTGATCGGATGTTCGACTTGAAGGCGCGTATTCATCTCCATGAAAAAGAATTCTTTGGTGACGTTGTCGAAAATGAATTCGAACGTGCCGGCGCCGACGTAGTTGATCGCCTTCGCGGCCCGCACCGCCACTTCGCCGAGCTTCTGACGGACTTCCGGCGGAACTGAAGGAGAGGGCGTTTCTTCCAGGACTTTCTGGTGACGGCGCTGGATCGAGCATTCGCGCTCATACAGGTGGACAACATTGCCGTACTTGTCTCCGAACACCTGCATTTCGATGTGTTTCGGGTTTTGGATGTAGCGTTCGATGTAGACCGTGTCGTTTTTAAAGTAATTCAAGCCTTCGGAACGAGCGGCACGGTAAGCGCTTTCGAGCTCCTCTTTTTTATAAACGACGCGCATCCCCTTTCCGCCGCCGCCAGCCGTCGCCTTGATGATGATCGGGAAACCGATTCGTTCGGCGACCGCGTACGCTTCTTCGAGCGTGTTCACCGGACCGTCGGACCCGGGAACGGTCGGCACATCCGCCTCGCGCATAAGTTTGATGGCCGAAAGCTTGTCGCCCATCGCGCGAATGTTCTCGGGCGTCGGACCGATAAAGACGATGCCGTTACGCTCGAGTTCTTCCGCGAAATCCGCGTTTTCGCTCAAGAAGCCGTAACCGGGGTGGACGGCGTCGACGCCCGATTTTTTCGCGACATCGATGATTCTCTCAATGTTCAAGTACGAATCTTTACTTGGCGCTGGACCGATGTTGTAGGCTTCATCCGCCAATACCACGTGAAGGCTGTTGCGGTCTGCGTCCGAGTAAACGGCGACCGAATCGATACCGAGATCACGGCAAGCGCGGATCACCCGGAGAGCGATTTCCCCTCGGTTGGCGATCAGGACTTTTTTAAACGTTTTCATAACGTTCTCCCAATTGAGAGCCGCTCACAGCGGAATGTTCCCGTGTTTCTTACGCGGATTCGTGTCGCGTTTGTTCTTGAGCATCTCAAGCGCGTCAATAATCCGCTTACGCGTCAAAGCGGGTTCGATAACTTCGTCGACGTAACCGAGTTCGGCCGCCACATACGGGTTCGCGAACTTGGCTTCGTAATCGGCGATCAAGCGCTGACGCTCCTCTTCGGGGTTTGCGGCCTTCTTCAAAGCTTCGCGGAAAATGATGTTAACGGCGCCGTCCGCACCCATCACCGCGATCTCAGCGGTCGGATATGCGAGGTTGACGTCGCCGCGTAGATGTTTCGAGGACATCACGCAGTAAGCGCCGCCGTAGTCCTTGCGGGTGATGACCGTGATTTTCGGCACCGTCGCTTCGGCATACGCATAAAGGAGCTTCGCTCCGTGCGTGATGATGCCGTTCCACTCCTGGTCCGTACCGGGCAAGAAGCCGGGCACGTCGACAAACGTGACGATCGGGATATTGAACGCGTCACAAAAGCGCACGAAACGCGCGGCTTTCTTGCTCGCGTCGATATTCAAGCAGCCGGCGAGAACTTGTGGCTGGTTGGCGACGATGCCGACGCTGCGGCCGTTGAAACGGGCGAAGCCCACGATAACGTTTTGCGCGTAATGCTGGTGAACTTCGAGGAAGTAACCTTCGTCCACGACCATTTTGATGAGGTCGAGCATGTTGTAAGGTTTCTTCGGGTTGTCGGGAATGAAGGTGTTCAGTTCTTCGATGATCCGGTCCGGACGATCATTTGTCGGAAGTACTGGCGGATCGTCGACATTATTGCTCGGCAAAAAACTCAAGAGTTCGCGAATGAGCAGCAGGCAGTGCTTGTCGTCTTCGCACGCGAAGTGTGTGACGCCGGATTTTTGCGCGTGAGTCAGCGCGCCACCCAGCTCTTCCTTCGTCACCTCTTCGTGGGTGACCGCGCGGATGACGTCAGGTCCCGTCACGAACATATAGCTCGTGTCTTTGACCATGAAAATGAAGTCGGTGATTGAGGGTGAGTACACGGCGCCGCCCGCGCATGGGCCCATGATCGCGCTGATTTGCGGGACCACACCGCTGGCGAGGGTGTTGCGCAAGAAGATGTCGGCGTATCCGCCCAACGCCTCAACGCCCTCTTGAATACGCGCGCCGCCGGAATCGTTCAGACCGATGATCGGGGCGCCGTTTTTCATGGCCATGTCCATGATTTTGATGATCTTGTTCGCTTGGGTGCGAGACATCGACCCACCGAAGACCGTGAAGTCTTGGCTGTAGCAGTAGACGAGTTTTCCGTTGATGCGTCCGTAACCCGTGATGACTCCGTCGCCGAGGATCTTTTTGTCGCCCATCCCGAAATTTTGCGAGCGGTGGGTTACGAAGCGGTCCATTTCGACGAAGCTTCCAGGATCCAGAAGGACTTCCAGACGCTCGCGAGCCGTCAGGCGGCCACCTTCTTTGTGCTTCGCGATACGCTCAGGTCCTCCCCCTTGAAGGGCGGCGAGGTTCTTTGCTTCAAGTTCCGCGACCCGCATCTGGGTTCGGGATTGCGTCGTTTCTGTCGATGTGGTCGTTGCCATTCGCTACTCCGTGTTTTGGCGAAGGAGCCATTTCTATTTCGTTAAGGATATGAGCGGCCATACAGTCGTGGGAACGGGATCGTCTCACGAACATGCGGCAGGCCGCAGATCCACGCCACGGTTCTTTCGATACCCAAGCCGAAGCCCGAGTGTGGGAAAGTACCGTACCGGCGAAGATCCAAATACCAAACGAAATCCTCTTCCTTCAGATTGTGTTCGTTGATCTTTTTTCTCAAAGTTTCGAGGTCGTCTTCGCGTTGGCCGCCGCCGATGATTTCCCCGTAGCCTTCCGTCGCGAGAAGGTCGCAGCTCAGCGACTTACCCGGTTCGTTCGGATCTTCCTTCATGTAGAAGGCTTTCACCGCGGCGGGATAATGGTGCACGAAGACCGGACGGTCGAATTTCGAACTGATGATCGTCTCGTCCGTGCCGCCGAAATCATCGCCGATGACGAAGTTCGGGTTCTCTTTCTTGATGAGCTGCGCAGCTTCATCGTAGTGGAGGCGCGGGAACGGAGCTCTAATGTTTTTCAACGGTTCGATATTGCGCTCGAGCGTTTTCAGTTCTTCAGCTTTGTTGGTGATCGTCCGTTGAACGATGTACTCAACGAACTGCTCGGCCAGTTCCATGTTGTCGTACAGGTCTGCGAACGCGACTTCGGGTTCGACCATCCAGAACTCGATCAGATGGCGGCGCGTTTTCGATTTTTCCGCGCGGAACGTGGGCCCGAAGCAGTAAACCTTCCCAAGGGCAGCCGCGGTCGCTTCCATATAAAGCTGTCCGCTTTGCGAGAGATACGCCTTTTCGTCAAAGTACTGCGTTTCGAACAGCGTGGATGTTCCTTCGCAGGAGCTCGGCGTGAAGATCGGCGCGTCCGTCAATGTGAACCCGCGTCCGTCGAAGAAGTCGCGGATCGCCCGGATCAGCTCGGCTCGCACACGGAGGATCGCATGCTGGCGTTTGGAACGTAGCCAGAGGTGGCGATGCGCCATCAAAAAATCCGTTCCGTGCTCCTTAGGCGTGATCGGGTAGTCTTGCGCAATTTGAATGATTTCGATGCGTTCGGCTCCCAGTTCGTATCCGCCCGGACTGCGCTTCTCGTCACGAACCGTACCGAAAACTTTGACGGAGCTTTCCTGGGTGAGCTGCTCAAATTTAACGTCAAAGCTCTCCGGTTCGGATTCGTTTTTCACGAAAACGCACTGGCAAATGCCAGTGCCGTCACGGAGCAAGAGGAACTTGATCTTGCCGCTGGAGCGGACGTTGTAGACCCAACCTCTGAGTTCAACTTTTTGGCCGACGTGATTTTTAAGATCGCTGATAAATGTTCTCATCGGAAATGTCTCAATGGTTCTACCATCATTTGGCTGAGTCTCGACCCAAGAACGGACTCTAATCTTTCTACAACACAGGGAAATTCAGAAAAGCTACCTTTGCTGCAAGGCATTAGGCAAGCCGAAGAAGCGGCGATTCTATTGCGGTGCAAGATCCGCGTAAAGAACCTAAATGGCAGGGAAAAAATCGGGATCGTGAAAAGATTTGGAGAGCCTTGCGGACTCCCGCAATCGTGTCAAATCAAATGGGTTGGATCGAGTGCGTGACGGTCTTCAACAGAGACCGCCGAATAGACAACTCCATTTATTTAAGATGCATTGCGGCACTCGGCGCGCCGGTCAGACCGGCAAGGACATCGAGGGCACGCCGAATATTCAGACGTCCGCGGCTGACGGTTTGATATTCACCCGGTGTTACCGACTGCATGATGGCGGCCTTAATCTGTGCAACGGTGGCTTGGGGGCGATAGCTCCAGAGGAGAGCCGCGGCTCCGGCCACAAAGGGCGCCGCCATGCTGGTTCCGCTCAAGTAACAGTATCCGGTTCTAGGAGAGTAACCGCTGCATTTCGCTCTTCCCGTCGTCGGGAAGGTGCTCAAGATTTGCCAACCCGGCGCCATGAGGTGGACGAGGTTATAGCTGTAGTTGGAAAAACCGGTCATGCGCCCGTAGACATTGGTAGCGCCCACCGTGATTTGGCCCGGTAATCCGAATGCGGCTGGATAGTCACCGCGATAATCGAGATTGTAACCGATACCGGTATACGGATCTCCGTTGCCGGCCGCTGTGACGAAGAGAACGCCGGCGCCCTCCAAAGCCGCGATTTTTTGCAGGAGAGCCGTTGAGCAGGAAGGCCCGCCCCAGCTCGCATTGATGATTCTTGCTCCTCGGCGGACGGCATAGTCGATCGCGAAGATCGCGTCACCGATATAACCGGAGCCGTCGGGCCCCATGAAGTTCAACGGAATCAATTTGGCTCTGGGAGCAATACCCTTCATAAGCCCGCCGGGCGTGTGCTCCGCAAGGATAATGCCCGCAACGTGCGTACCGTGACCTTGAATGTCGTCGTTGATATCGCCGGATCCGCCTTTTCCGATCGAGTATTTATGGAAGTCGAAGCCCCGGACGTCATCGACGAATCCGTTGTTGTCGTTGTCGATGCCGTCATCGGGGATCTCGCCCGTGTTGATGGCAATGCGGTTCACGAGCTGTGGATGATAGGTGTCGACCCCGGAATCGATGACCGCGACGGTAACGCCATCACCTGTGGCGATTTTCCAAGCTTCGTACGCGCCCGTGTCGATTTGGCCCCAATCTGTGTCTGCCGGTGGGAGAGCATTGGATTCCACGAAGTCTTCCACAGGCGAGTGTATTGAAACTCTGAAATCGTGTTCGACGAACTCGATTTCGTCGCGGTTGGGTTCGATGAATTCGCGTTCCAGGGTCTCCGTGTCCGCTGCTGATTCGACGGAAACGGAACCGTCTTTCCATTTGACGATAAAGCGATCCGGCACCGCGCGCGATTCGCAAACGGTGCTTGGCTTGTTGACTCCGTGAACGGTTTCCCGGCCGACGGGATCGGCGCAGGCGGAGATCAAGAATGAGACGGTAAGAACGGCTGAAATGGTTGCGGGCCGTCTGACATCCATGTCTGACCCTTTCCCCGAGACGCATCCTGCTTCTCGGCCTACATTCTATTGTCTCCGTGGCACGAAGTTTCGGTTAGTCCAAACCCGCGTTTTTCAGGACGTGCATCCAAATTCGGAAGGGTTTTCTAGACTGGAAGGTGGTGGAGGGTGCGAAACGCACCCGGAAAATTTTGCCTAAACTTAAATAGAGGCGATGAAGTCCTTGAGGAACGTGCAGAACTTGTCTTCGACCATTTTGGCCGTCTGCGTGACCTCATCATGGGAAAGCTTGTGTTTCGCGAGCCCTGCTGCGGGATTTGTGATGCAGCTCAAAGCGCACACGCGCAGTCCGAGATGGTTACCCGCGATCGCCTCGGGAATCGTGCTCATGCCGACCGCTTTCCCGCCAATCATCTGCAGGTAGCGCACTTCCGCCGGTGTTTCATAAGTTGGTCCGCTGACGCCGCAATAAACGCCGCGCCAGAAGCGGACTCCATGGCGGGTGAAGATCTCCTCCATTTTATCGTTCAGTTTGCGGTCGTACGCTTCACTCATGTCGGGGAAACGAGGACCCAGTTGCGCGAGGTTCGGACCTTTCAGGGGGTTATCGCCCATTAAGTTGATGTGGTCGTCGATGATCATGAAGTCCCCCGGCTTCATATCCGGATCGAGTCCCCCGGCGGAATTCGTGAGCATCAAGATTTCGATCCCCAGCATCGCGAGCGTGCGGGTCGGATGAACGATGGCCGCCATCGAATGGCCTTCGTAATAGTGAATGCGGCCTTGTAGGCAAGCGATCGGCATCGAGCCGACTTTGCCCAAAATCAGGCGGCCGCCGTGCCCTTCGACCGTCGGCGGAATAAAACCTGGGATTTCATCGTATGAGAAGGTGGTTTCGACTTGAATGTGATCGACGAACGCGCCCAAACCGGAACCGAGCACAATCCCCATCCGGGGTTTGAAGTTTGTGCGCGAACGGATGTAGGCTGTCGATTCTTCGAGTTTCTTTTGAATTTCAAGCACGTTCAATTCACCTTCCTCTTGATAATCAAATCGGGGACCTGCGGCTTTTGCAAGGAAATAGTCGTCGCTGCGAGAAGCTGCTCTTTCGCGATTGCGAACACTCGATCGCTCTCTGGGTGGCTCGTGTAAAGAGTGAACAAACGGTCCCCTCGGCGCACCTCGTCTCCGATTTTGCGGTGAACTTCGATGCCCGCGGTATGATCGATGACATCGCTCGCCTTCGCTCTTCCCGCGCCAAGCGACAGAGCTGCGATTCCGACTTTTTCCGTATTGAAACCGCTGACGAACCCGTCCGACTGCGCGATGACGTCGAACTGCGCCTTCGCTTGCGGCAGTTGTCGGAGATCGCCGCCTTGGGCCGTGCAGATGCGCTCGAACATTTCCCAAGCCTTCCCGCTTTCCAGTATTCTTTTCGCGGATTGAATCCCCTCCTCGGCGTCTTTCGCTTTGCCGCCGAGCCAGATCATGTAGCCGGCGAGTTCCACGCTCAGGTTTAAGCAGTCGTCGAAATCGGAACGTCCGCGGCAGCTTTCACCCTTTAAAATGGCGAAGCATTCTTCCATTTCGAGCGCGTTACCGATAAATCGTCCCAGCGGTTGATCCATGTTGGTGATGAGCGCGGCCATGCGCTTGTTGTGGGCGGTGCCGATGCTGATCAGCGTGTCGGCCAGAGTCTCGGCATCCTTCAGGTGTTTCATGAAAGCGCCCGAACCACATTTGACGTCCAAGACGAGGGCGCCGATCCCCTCCGCGAGCTTCTTTGACATGATGCTGGCGCAGATGAGCGGGATCGATTCCACCGTTCCGGTGACGTCCCGGAGCGCGTAAATCTTTTTGTCGGCGGGGCAAATTTCCGCGGTTTG
>CALBDW010000073.1 GCA_937927435.1 uncultured Bdellovibrionales bacterium | reverse complement strand
GTTTGGTCTCCGCGATTTCGGCGAGTTCCTTGGCTTGTTTGTCGAGCCGGTTTCAGATTGTAGCTCCGAGGAGTCCGCCCACTGCAGCGCCAATTAAGGCGCCTTCTCCGCGTTTACCTGTCTGATGGCCGATGATGGCTCCCAAGACACCGCCGGCGGCCGCGCCCGCTCCGGCGCCGATTGCGGTATTCTTCCCTGGGGACGTGCAGGCTGCGCTTGCGGTCATTAAGCCGGCGAGAGAAAGGAGAAACAGTCTTTGAGTTGTTTTGGAACTCTTCACGGCAGGCCTCCCGTCGAAACAAGAATGAACGAACGCTTATTGAACTAAAGTTCCATCGCGAAAGAAACACCCTACGATTTTTTCGTCGAGCTTCTGGACCGATGTCTTGATTATCGCGGATGCATCATGAACAATGGTGGGTGAGGAGGGTATCCATGGATCGGCAACGGATAATGCCGTTAATGGCTCTTTTGGCGGGACTTTTGTTTTCGGTGGGATGCGCGACGATCCGCACGGCTGAAGTGCGCGGCAACGAAACGATCGACACGCGTCGCTTCCTGCCGGTTCCGGCTTCGCGGTCGCAAGAAGCGTCCGGCCTCGTTCTCTTGGCGTACGAAATGCGCGGTGAAACCGCCCGTGCCTGTCGTTGGCGGGTTATCCACAAGGGGACGGGAAAGAGTTATTTCATCCAGATCGAGCCTGGCACAACGTACACGTTGACCGAGATCGAGCCGGGTGAATACGAAGCGACCCGTTTCGGTTGCGGTATCGGCCGTGTTTGGAATCTCGACGAGACATTTAAAAAAGGATTCCTCGTTGAGGAAGGCAAGATCAGCTACCTTGGAAAGCTTGTTTTCGATTTCGACGAAGGCGAATTGCAAGTCATCCGGCGCGCATCGCGGGCCGCAAGCGCGGTGGCTTTCGTGTCCGCGGTTGAAGCCGAGCGGCTCGGCAATTGGCCCGCGATTTCCGCTTTCACGGGTAAGCCGATTTCCCGTACGATGGTGGAGAATGCGGAAGTCCGTGACGGCATCGACGTCGTCGCTCGCGGCTTGTCCGATCCGTCGACATCGCTGGCGCCCTTGCTCGCCGATCTGAAGGCTTGCGTGCGGCGAGAAGGCGGCGTCGATCCCTTGCGCTTCGGTTATCTCGAATACACGGCTCTTTATCGCGGTGGACGATTCGCGGAGATGAAGGACCGTGTCGAGGCCAACGGTTTCTCTGACCGTCTGCGCGCGTGTGTTGAGCGCGGGATTATGGCGCTCCATTTGCCGGAAAAGGACAAAGACGTCGAGGTCCGAGTCCGTTATTAACTTAACAGGAATTCGAAATCGCGTTGCGTGAGCGCGCTTGAGCCCGGGGCGAGACCGACTTCGGCTTCGCCCTCGGCGGCGTCAAAGAGAGCCTCAAAGCGTTTCGATTTGATTTCCTTCAAGAGCTCGATCTTCTCTTCAACAGAGTCCTTGATCAAATAACGGTAAACTTGAACCGTTTTCGTTTGCCCGATCCGATGCGCGCGGTCGGTTGCCTGGTTTTCGACCGCTGGATTCCACCAAGGTTCAATGTGGAAGATGTAGCTCGCTTTGACGAGGTTTAAGCCCACGCCGCCGGTTTTGAGGGTCATCAGCATTACGGAACCGCCCGGTTCCTCCACAAAAGCCCGGATTTTCTTTTCGCGGCTCGAACGAGAGTCGGAACCGCTGATGTCGAAGTGGCGGATCTTGCGCTCGGTGAGCGCTTTCCGAATGCGTTCGAAGGTCGCTAAAAACTGCGTGAAGACCAGAGCGCTTTCGCCCGCGGCGGTAATTTCTTCGAGAGCTTCGAGAAGGGTCACAAGTTTCGGCGGTTCACCATTGTATTTCACACAGGGGACCGATGCCGGGTCCGAACAGACCTGACGGAGACGTAAGAGAGCTGTGAGCATCTGCAGCTGCGACTTCGCTTCGCCCTGGGCTGCAATCACTTGGCGCACTTGTTCATTATAGCTTGTGGCGATGTCGCGGTAGATCTTTCGCTGTTCTTCCTCGAACGGAAGTTTCACCGTCGTTTCAATCTTCGGCGGCAATTGGTGCATGATTTGCGCTTTCGTCCGGCGGAGGATGAGCGGCTTCGTTTTTAAACGGAGATCCTCAAGATCCTCGCGTAGCACGCGTACCGGGTTGACGTAGCGTTCGCGGAAAGAGGCGATGTCACCGAGCGAACCGGGGACGGTGAGGTCAAAGAGTGAATAAAGTTCGCCGTAGTGGTTTTCCAGCGGTGTCCCCGTTAGGCAGAGCGTAAACGCTGCTTCGATCTTTCGTGCGGCTGTCGTCCGCTTCGTCGTGATGTTCTTCAAATGCTGAGCTTCGTCGAGGATGAGGCAGCTCCATTTGATCTGCTGGAGCGTTTCAATGTGCTCTTGAAGAAGGCCATAGGTGCAGATAATCGCGATGTGTTCGTTGTTGCGGACGGCGTCGAGCATTCGCTCCGGATCGCGGCCGGAGAAGATCTGTACCGGCATTTCGGGGGCGAAACGCGCCGCCTCGGCGAGCCAATTGTACGTTAGAGAGGTCGGCACCACGATCAAACACGGGCCCATGCGGTTATTCACACGCTCCAGTTCAAGAAACGCGAGGCTCGTCACGGTTTTGCCCAAGCCCATGTCGTCGGCAAGGATGCCGCCGAGTCCGAGCTTCCTCAAGTCTTGGATCCATTGCACGCCTACGAGTTGATAAGGCTGAAGCGTCGCCTTGAACGACGGCGGCATTTCGAGCGGAGGACGGGGCTCATCGAGGTTGTCGTAGAAACGGCAGATCTCCTCCCAGTGTTCGCCGCCACGGATCTTAACCCCCGAGGCGCGCAGAGCCAGGAGCTCGAGCGTTTGGCTGCGCGGGAGTTGGTAATAAGTTTCTTCAGTTTTGCGCCGCTTGCCACCTTTCATGAGCCCGGCGTTGTGGCCTTGGATGCCGGCCCAGAATCGGCTCAACCGTTTTAAATTCGGGAGATCCCGCGTGCTGATGCGATAAAGTTTGCCTTCGAATTCGATCAGGCCTTCGCGGGAAAGGCGGGCGGCCTGATCGCCTGAAATTTCCACGCCTTTAAAGAAAAACTTCGGGTTGAGCTCGAACCAATTGATTTTATAGCCGCCCGTGAGAACGGTTTCGGGTGCGGTTTCGCGCAAGGTGAATTGCGGGGTAAAATCCGACGGTTCAAAGGCTTCGATTTCCTTTCCGTCGATGGCGATTGAGAAACCGCTTTCAATAAGACCCAGCACGTGGCTGGCGCGTGTCGGAACGATAGGTTCCGGCAAATGGTACCGCTCGTTGATTCCGGGTTGGTAAACCATCCGTTTTGCGACTTCCGGGTCGACCGCCGGGCGCACGGCGAGATCTTCGCGGTCCGGTGTCGGACGGCCGTTTAAAAAGTTTTCGAAAGCCCGTAGGCGCGCTTTCGTGAAGCATTGCCCGCGCGTCGCTTCCGCCAAGTCCGCGAGCATGGCGTGCAGCAGCTGGAGGGCGGGACGGGTGCCGCCGGCCAGTTTCAGCTCTCCTTGCGGAAGATAAAGATGAAGATCGCGTCCGCGCGCATCCATCACGATCTGTTTAACGAGGCCGTCGATCAGAGTCGTGACGTTCGATGAACAAAGGTCTTGCGGGCGGGTGTCGATCCCGGGCCAAATTTCCGATTTGAGGACGATCGGTCCGAGGCGGTTGAGAAGCGATTGGGTAACATCCGCTTCATCGCGCGCGACGGTTCCGTCGGAGAGCGGTAGCCCAAGCCCGAATGAGGCGGCTTCGTAGATGACGAGGGCGGCGTAACCCACATGGCGCAAGACTTTGAGATCCCGTTCGCGCCGTGGGCCGCGGCGGCTTTGAGCGATTTGCGTGTTCGCGTAGCCGGTCGTCGCACCCAAACCGAATTGCAGACCGTTAATGAGGTACGCGAGACTTTGCGAGAAGCCGTGCGCTTCCCATTCTCCGGCGCTGTCTTGGAAATGGATGAAGAAGCGGAAACTTCCGTCACCCGTCAATGTCAGCCGCGGCCGCAGGACTCCCACTGACACTCGGTGGCTTGCCGGATGGACCGCAAGGGTAGGCTCGGATTGGCCGCGTAACTCGTTGATGACGTCGATTGCCGCTTGGATTTGCGCGTGACCCGCGAGATGAAGCGTAAGTCCGCTTTCGGTTGCGCTCGGTCCAAGGTGATTCTTAAACCGCTGAATTTCCTGCCCGTAGGCGTGGAAAACGATCTGTCGTTCCGGAATGTTAAGGAGGAATTCCGGGAACAGGCCGTCGAAACCGCCGATCCTCTCAGGATCGAGCTCAAGACGGGCGCGTCCGTAATGAACGTTCGAGACGGGCTCGGGAAGAGCCGTCGTCAACCGCCACGGCCCCCAACCGGACTCTTGGAGATCGACGTGTTGAATTTGCAGGGCTCTTCGCGGTTCGGCCGGGGGAGTCGGCTCGCAGATGTAGAGAGCTGGCGCTTCAATCTCGTCACTTCGCTTTGCGAGCCGGATCGCGCGCGACGCCGCCAAAAGCACGCTGACAATGACTTGTTCGGCTTCCGTTTGCCATCCCATCGAACGATGGAACCGCGCTTGATCGCGCACGTCGGACGTGACGTTCACGGTGAGCGGAAGAAAGTGGCGCGGGACGAGTCTCACATAGGGGTGGTAGAGGATTTGGTTGCCCGCTAAGATCAGGCCGTCACTGAAACGGTATTGAAGCGTCTGCCCGTAGGCGCTCAGTTGCTCGGTGAGGTCGAGGTTTTTGCGGAATGCGATCGGAGGCATGAAGCCTAGGGGCGGTTCGCGTAAGAAGACGACCGGTACGTCGCCGCTGCGGAGATAAGGCGAGCGGAATTCCGTACTCAGCTCGTCAGGTTTCAAATTACGGCTCGCGGGGACAGACTCGGGCAAATGAAGATGGCTCATCTTCATTCCGAAAGGACAATAAAGAACCGCTTCCAACCGCACGTCCAAGTCTCAACCGCCTTTCTTATTTTGGGGAACGAACGATTTTAACACGAGCGACGGCGCTCTGAAACTCTGAAAAAGAAAAGGCGGCCGAGGTTACAAAGCCGCCTTTCGATGGACATTTTAATTTTTTTCAGGTCAAATTGAAGGTTTGTACCAGCAACGCGGGCGGATACCGATGGCGTCCACCGGCTCGTTGCAGGAGCCTTGCAACGGGTCCCGATCGTCCTGCGGAATCGTGTAGTGTACGGGGCACACCGAGCCCGCAAAGTAGGTGTCCAAACGGCATTGGGTTGCCGGGTGGCTGTTGCTCGTCTTTTCGACGACTTTGGGATCCGGGGTATTGAAAGCCGGAGCCTTCGAATCCTTGTTCAGATCCATGAAAAGCATGGCCACACTCATTGCCGCCAGAGACGAACGCATGCAGATGAGTTGGTCGACGCGGTCACCGAACTGGCTTTCGCAGCGCTCTTGAACCAGCGGATCGATCTTCGCGTCCGCCAAGATCGCTTCGTTGTCATCTTCGATGAAGATCCGACGCATGCACTTGAGCGTCGCGAAATAGTCGGACCCGCCTTCGTTGGTCGCCCAAGAGCCGAACCAGCCGCCATTCTTTGGAGCGCCGCCGATGTGGTGGCCGGCTTCGTGGCAGATGACGATCATGAAGCCGTCAGCCGTGATGGCGGGGTGACGGGCCAAACCGCCGTACATATTGATGTACCAGTTCGAGCCCATGCGGTTCGCCGAAGCGTTGACCGTGGAATCGGTCCATCTTCTGTTGATGACGAGATTGCCGCCAAGCTTTTTGAACTCTTCCCGGTAAACGGCTTCGAAACGGTCGATCACCGCGTGAAACTGTTCTTCGGTTAATCCGCCGCGAACTTCGCCCGGAATGGACATCTTATGCTGATAGCCGACCGGAATGCGCATGTCGTTTTCCGGAACGAACCCCTCACAGAGTTCGTGGTCGTGACCCGTCACTCCTAAGGTCGCGACCGCGGCCAAAACGAGCGCTGAATAGCGCAGAGCTTTCCTCATAATGTTCCCCTCCATGGTAAGCGCGACTCAAGTCGCGCCAGAGAAGACTACCAGGTCGGGGAAAAATCGAAATAGCTAAAACTCAATGAAATCAATCAATCTGGACCTAGGTCGCTTTTTGTTTACGGGACCTACGGCGGGGCCGGTGGAGTGTGCTGCAAATGTCACAGCGGGTTCCGTCGCAGCCGCGCGCCGTGCAGTGTTCGCGGCCGTAATAGATGATTTGTAAATGAAGTTTATTCCAGCTCGATTTCGGAAAGAGTGACTTGAGGTCTCGCTCTGTTTGCAAAACGCTTTTCCCCGAACTCAATCCCCAGCGTTTAGCAAGGCGGTGAATGTGAGTGTCAACTGGAAACGAGGGAACCCCGAACGCCTGCGCCATGACGACTTGTGCTGTCTTGTGACCGACACCGGGCAATCTTTCGAGTTCCTCGAGATTCGCGGGGACCTCGCCGCCGTACTTCTCGACGAGAATTCGTGAGAGTTCCGAGATGGCTTTCGCCTTTTGCGGGCTTAAGCCGCAGGGCCGGATGATGTCTTGGATCTGCGACACTTTGAGACGGGCCATTTCCTCGGGGGTCGAGGCCAGTGCGAAGAGTTGCGGCGTCGTCTGATTGACACGTTTGTCGGTGCATCTGGCCGAGAGCAGGACCGCGATCAGCAAGGTGTAAGGGTCTCGGTGGTCGAGTGGAACCGGCGGGTTCGGATAAAGCTGGTTCAGGCGTTTTCGGATAAAGTCGGCGCGTTCTTGACGAGTCATCGATCTGGACCGATTCATTCCCTTACCTTCACATTTTGGTCAAGGACAAAAGTGGACGAATCTCCTTCATGGTCTTAAACTCATGTAATGCGGACTTCGCAAGCTGAGCGACGAATTTTTGCGATCGGAGACATTCACGGTTGTGCTGATGAGCTCGAGGCTTTGCTCGAAAAGCTTCCCCTCGATTCGAGTGATCTGGTCGTGTTTCTCGGCGATTACGTCGATCGGGGGCCGGATTCGAGGCGGGTCATCGATATCGTCCTCCAGCTGTCGGAGCAGGTCGAAGTCGTCGCTCTGAAAGGGAACCATGAGGCCTTGTTTATCGATTTTCTGGATCATCCGGAATCGGTCGGTGCCGGGCTTTTCGTTCTGAACGGTGGCACCTCGACGCTCGCGAATTATTGGTCGGCCGACGGAAAGATCGAGATACCCGAGACTCACGTGCGGTTTTTGCACGAGCTTAAGCGCTACCATGAAACAGAGGATTATTTTTTCGTGCATGCGGGCGTTCCGAACATGCCGCTTTCAAGTTTGGATCCGGCCAAGCATGAGGTCCACATGTTGTGGACACGCCAGCCTTTCCTTTCGAGCCAGTTCCGTTGGGAAAAGCTCATCGTTCACGGTCACACGCCGGTGCGCGAACCCGAAATCCTTCCCAATCGCATTAACCTCGATACGGGGTGCGTGTATGACGGACGGCTGACGGCCATGGAATTCCCGGCACGGAAGCTTTATCAAGTTCCGAAAGGCATGAAGAATCAACGCGCGCTCTTCCCGCGCGAGTTCAAGTCGGCCCGTATTTCGGTGCGTTTTTCGGGTCGCATTCCGGTTCGGGCGGGGCGTCCCGGCGACCGCGAATACGATTTTCTCACGCTCAACTACAACCAATTCGGTCTTCTCATGGAACCGCGGTCGCAAACGGAGATCGTGGATTTGGAAATCGGCGATGACATCGAGGGGACGATCGGAGAGAATGCCGAGTCGATGGTTCAGTTCGCCGGTTCCATCGTCCGCATGGAAACGCGCGGTCCTTCGACATTCTTCGGAGTGAAGCTGGAGCGGGTGTCGGGAGACATCGGCGGCCCCGAATGGATCGAACGCCCGCCGGCCGGCGACGCACGCGACTAGGGCACGCGGGATGGGAAGAGGAAGACGTTATCCGCTTTTCGAGCGACTGCCGAAATTCGAAGAGCTTTCGAACGAACTCATTCTCGACCGTTTTCTCGATTACGTATCCGAAAAAGGGATGGAGCTTTATCCCGCGCAGGAAGAGGCGATCCTGGCGCTTTTCGAAGGGAAGAACGTCATACTGAACACGCCAACTGGATCCGGGAAAAGCTTGGTCGCCACGGCTCTTCATTTCCACTCGCTTTCGATGGGGAAACGCTCGATCTACACTTGTCCCATTAAAGCTCTGGTTAATGAAAAATTCCTCGCATTGTGCCGAGAGTTCGGGCCCGAGCAAGTCGGGATGGCGACGGGCGATGGCAGTGTCAACCGCGAGGCGCCGATTCTTTGTTGCACGGCTGAGATTCTCGCTAATATCGCCCTCCGCGAAGGCGAATACGCGAAGGTCGACGACGTCATCATGGACGAGTTCCATTATTACTCAGACCGCGAGCGCGGAGTCGCCTGGCAAATTCCGCTTTTGACGATGCCGCAAACGCGTTTTCTTCTGATGTCGGCGACCCTGGGGGACATGGACTTTTTCGAGCGCGAGCTTACGCGCCTCAACGACCGGGCCACGCATGTGATTTCAAACGCCGAACGGCCGGTGCCGCTCGTCTACGAGTATCGGGAAACCCCGCTGCATGAAACGGTGAAGTCGCTCATCGAAAGCGGTTCTGCACCCGTTTATCTCGTTTGCTTCACTCAGAGGGAAGCCGCTGAAGAGGCTCAGAATCTCATGAGCGTGGATTTCACCTCCAAGGAACAGAAGCGCGAGATCGCCGAGGCTCTCCAAGGTGTCGATTTCTCGAGCCCGTACGGCCGCGAGATGCAGAGATTTCTTAAGCACGGCATCGGGTTGCACCACGCGGGACTTTTGCCGAAATACCGCGTGCTCGTCGAAAAACTCGCTCAGAGCGGGAAACTCAAGGTTATCTGCGGAACCGACACGCTGGGGGTCGGAGTGAATATTCCGATTCGTACGGTCGTCTTCACGAAACTTTGCAAGTTCGACGGAGAAAAGACGACGATTCTGAGCAACCGGGATTTCCACCAGATCGCGGGCCGGGCGGGCCGCAAAGGTTTCGATGACGAGGGACGAGTGGTGGTGCAGGCGCCGGCTCACGTGATCGAAAACAAGCGGCTGGAGCTTAAAGCCAAAGCGGACCCCAAAAAGGCGAAAAAGCTTGTGAAGCTCAAGCCGCCGGAAAGGGGCTACGTTCACTGGAGCGAGGACACGTTCAAGAAACTCGTGAATGGAAAGCCAGAGTCGTTACGCTCCCGTTTTGAGGTCTCGCACGGCATGATCCTTAACGTTCTTTCGCGTCCTCAAGGGAACGGTTGCCGCGCTTTGCGTGATCTCATTCGCAATTCGCACGAAAGCGAGAGCGATAAGAAAAGGCACCGGACACGGGCGTTCGAACTCTTCCGTTCGCTTCTTGAGAGAAAAATCGTCGAGTACACGGAGGACAAGCGGGTCCGCGTGAACGTGGATCTTCAGGAAGACTTTTCGCTCGATCACGCGCTCGGTCTTTATCTGATCGATACGATCGGCCTTTTGGACCGCGAATCCGAAACGTATGCGCTCGACGTGTTGACGCTCGTCGAATCTATTCTCGAAGATCCTGGCGTGATCTTGCGCAGGCAGCTTGACCGCTTGAAGGCCGAGAAGCTGAGGGAAATGAAGGAGGCCGGGCTCGAATATGAAGAGCGTATGGAGGAGCTTGAGAAGCTCGAGCATCCAAAACCGCTCGGCGATTTCATTTATTCGACTTTCAACGCGTTCGCCGAAAAACATCCGTGGGTCGGGGAGAATATCCGTCCGAAATCCATCGCGCGCGAGATGTACGAAACTTTCCAGACGTTTGCGGAATACATCCGCGAGTATGAACTGCAGCGAGCGGAAGGACTGCTGCTTCGCTACTTGAGCGACGTCTACCGGGTCTTGGAACAAACGGTTCCCGAGACCGCGAAAAACGAAGAACTCTACGTCATCGCGGATTACTTCGGTTCAATTGTCCGCTCGGTCGACTCGAGTCTCCTCGATGAGTGGGAACGCCTGCGCACAGGTGAGGTGTTTTCGGCCGCAAAGGCTATGGCTACCGCGACCCAGGCCGCGAAAACGAGCGATCCGTTCGGCGATCCCCGGGCGCTCAGGATCCGTATGGTCAACGAGGTTTTTCTCTTCATCCGCTCGCTTTCGGTCGGGGACTTCGAGAATGCTCTTCGCGGCTTGAAAGAGTGGAGTCCCGAGGGGAGCGAGCCGGTCGACGACGCGGGCGAGCTTTGGACCGAACCGCGCCTTGAAGGCATAATGAGGGATTTCGCCGAGAAAGGTTACGGACGTTTCCGTACGGACGCGCCCGCGCGGGCATCGCATCACACGAGAATCAAAATCGACGGGGCTCGCTGGGCGGTCGAACAGGCGCTCTTGGACATCGACGGCGAACATGACAGAGAAATATGCTTCCAGCTCGACCTTGAGAAGAGTCGTGTGGCGGGTCGGCTAATAATCGAGGGAGTTCATTTTCGGGTGCTTTAAGGCCATCCAGGCGTTTTTGATTTGCGACATCAATTTGTGACTCTGGATTTCACGCAGCAAGCGAACTCTATTTGCGCGAGGACGGTCTTCAGATCGCGGATGATCAGCTGGTGATGAG
>CALBDW010000072.1 GCA_937927435.1 uncultured Bdellovibrionales bacterium | reverse complement strand
GAAAACCAGTGGATTAGTACGTTTAACGAAGACTTAGAAATAGAACATGCGCCGACATTCGGCAAGGCGCTGAAGGATTTGTGACGTGGCGTCACCGGTAATTGAACTTCGAAATGTCACCTTAAAATTCGGCGCCGAAGTCCTATTGAAAGATATCCGGTTAGCGATCGAAAAAGGTGAAAACTTCGTGTTGATCGGTCCCAGCGGCCAGGGAAAGTCGACACTCCTGAAACTCATGGCCGGTTTGATTGCTCCGACGTCGGGAGACGTTCTTGTAGAGGGCAAGAATTGGAGGACAATGCAAGGCAGCGAGCGGGCGGATATCGCTCGGAAAACGGGAATGCTCTTTCAAAAGAATGCCTTGTTCGACTCACTCACGGTTTTCGAGAATGTTGCGTTTCCGTTGCGCGAAGTGCTCCACGCCTCCGAAGAGGAAATTCAAGAAACCGTTGAAAAATATTTGGATGCCGTCGGCATTTGGCACTCCAAGGATCTCTATCCCGATGAAATCAGTGGGGGAATGCAAAAACGGTTGGGCATCGCCCGGGCTCTGGCGCTCCGGCCTGAGATCGTATTTTACGACGACCCCACGGCCGGTCTCGATCCGATCACAAGCCGGAAGATCGTTCAGTTGATTGTCGATTTGCAAAAAGAGATGGGTACGACCGTCGTAGCGGTGACGAACGACATGAACCGCGCCGAACAAATGGCTCATCGAATCGGAATGGTCGTTGAAACCGAACTGATCGTTTGCGGGACGCCGGAGCAAACGAGAGTTCACCCGGACCCGCGTGTCCAACAATTTATTAACGGGGCGCTGAGCGGACCGCTCACGGTGAACGCATGATCAAGTTTGTGAACGTCGTTAAAAGGTTCGGGACGCGGACGGTCCTGAACGGCATCAGTTTCGAGCTCAAAGAAGGGGAGATTCTGTTCATCCTCGGGACCTCAGGAACCGGAAAGTCGGTGACGCTCAAATGTATCGTCGGACTTCTACGGCCGGATGAGGGAGAGATTTGGATCGACGGCGAAGAAGTCACACGTTTATCTGAGGAGGAATATTTCCCAGTCCGTAAGAAGTGTGGAATGGTCTTTCAGCATCCGGCCCTTTTCGACTCGCTCACGATTTACGAAAACGTGGCCTTCGGTTTGAGACGGCACACCCATATGAGCGAAGATGAAATCTGGTCGGCCGTGCGCCAGTCCCTTTCCCTCGTCCATCTGGAGGGTATCGAAAACAAAATGCCAGCCGAAATTTCTTACGGCATGCAAAAGCGCGTGAGCTTAGCGCGAACCGTCGCCCTCGGGCCGAAAGTCCTGCTTTTTGATGAGCCGACGACCGGCTTGGACCCGGTAACGACCAATGCCGTGAACCATCTGATCTTCAGTCTTTCGCGCGAACTCAAGACCACCTCGATCGTCGTGAGTCACGACATGCATTGCGCGCTGGACATCGCGGACCGAATCATCGTCCTTGATAAAGGGCGCATCGTTGAGGACGGAGCGCCCGAGGATTTGAAAAAATCGCAGCATCCTCTGGTCCGGGAGTTCCTCGCGGAGGTGGTTTGAGAATGTTTGCGATGCCGGTCTCAATCCTGAGCGAAATAGGGGCATGCGTGATCTTCTTAAGGGACGTTTTGCGTACGCTTTTACGTGGGCGCGTACCGGTTCACGAAACTTTCGAGCAAATTTGGCGCGTGACGATGCAGAGTTTGGGAACAACGGCGCTTGCCGGGTTCTTTGTCGGCGCGATCATGACCATTCAGTTTTCGCTACAGGTGAAGGCGTACGGGGCGCTCGGTTATTTGGGAGGGCTGGCGACAAGTGGCACGATCCGGGAGGTCGGCCCTCTGCTGATTGCGTTCATGTTGAGCGGTAAAGTCGGCGCGTTTACATCGGCGGAACTCGGCACGATGCGGGTGACGGAGCAAATCGATGCGATCCGCTGTTTGGGTGCGAATCCGTATCGGGAAATCATTCTTCCGAGAATGATCGCGATTATTGTTTCGAGCTTCTTTCTTTTGATCGCAGGGCTTCTCATGTCGATCGCCGGCGGTTGTTTACTCGGCCTGGTATTTGCGGGGATCAATCCCGAGGAGTATCTCCGACACATTCCGACGATTGTTACTCTTCCGTCGATTTTGAACGGACTATTCAAGTGTTTTGTCTTCTCAATCGTACTTGCTACTATCTGTACCTATAAAGGATACACGACCACGGGCGGCGCTAAAGGGGTCGGCCGTTCTGTCGTCAGCACGGCTGTATCGACCATGGTGGGTCTGGTGATCGCCGACTGGTTGACGACGTTGATAGCGGACGCCGTTATGCAGGGATTTTTGGGGTATTGATGATCGACGCGATCGGAACGCATCTCATACGCGGAACCCTCGTTGCAGGTGCGTTCCTCAATCTTGTCGCCCAAACGCTTATCGGGGTTTTTCTTCCTCCCTATCGTTATAAGGATGTCGTCCGTCAATTTTATTTCGTTGCTAATCAAAGCGTCTTTATAATCGTTTTTTGTGTTTGCTTCGCGGCCGGGGTGACCATCATCGAGTCGTCTTTCCACATGAAGTTGGTGATCCAAAACGACTCGATGGTTCCGGGATTCGCGGCGATGCTGATTTTGCGCGAGCTCGGATCGGTGGTCATGGCGCTGTTGGTGACTTCAAGGGTCGGGGCGGGCTACGCTGCGGAAATCGGCAGTATGCAAGTCACCGAGCAAGTCGATGCGCTTCGCATGCTCGGGATTGATCCGGTCCGCTTTCTCGTCGTCCCGAGGTTCATTGCCTGTGTCTTGGCCGGCTTCGTGCTTGCGATTATTGCGAATTTGGTTTGCCTCTATGGGGCGATGCTGGTGAGCACATGGAAGCTTGGATACACTGCGGGGGGATTCGTGACTGCGATGCGAACCTTCGTCAAGTTCCAAGACCTGGTGTTTGCGAGCATAAAGGGGGCTGCGTTCGGCGCCGTTATTCCGCTGTTCAGCAGTTTTTTCGGCTTTCGTTGCCGTGCGGGAGCTGAGGGGGTCGGGCTGGCGACAACTAATAGTGTTGTCGCGACATCGATCGCCATTATCGTGATCGATTTCGTGCTCTCGTTTGTGTTTTCGTATTTTTATTGATGCGCGTTAATCGCCGTGGATCGGGGGTAACCATGAAGGTCGAAACCAAAGTCGGGCTTCTTTTCGTCGTCACCGTCGCAATGGTGGCGGTCTTCGCGTGGTATCTTGGAACGATAAATCCGTTCGCCCGGAACCATCATCTTTGGGTCGCCTACAATTTTGCCGGAGGTATCGAGACCGGTTCTCCAGTCCGCGTGATGGGCATCAAGGTCGGCAAGGTTACGGACATTGAGTTCAAGCCGGATATGGTCGGTCCCAACGGCGAAGAAGTGAAGCTACGTATCAAAATCTCGGTCAGTCGCGAGGCGTGGCCGACGATTCGTAGCGACAGCAAATTCTTCATCAACCTCGCCGGAGTGATAGGCGAAAAGTTCATTGAGATCACTCCGGGTTCGTCAAGCGCGCCGCCGCTGCAGCCGGGGGCTCTTGTGCGCGGCGAGGACCCGCCGCGGATCGACCAATTCATTTCGCAAAGTTACGGTCTAGCCGGAAAGATCCTGGAAATGGTCGAAAAAAATGAGGGCTCGGTGGTCAACACGCTCCAACAGATGAACGCGTTGGTTACCAACCTTAATAAAACTCTCGATCTGTTAGAGAAGACCTCCAAAAACAAGGAAGTTTCAAGAATCCTCAATAACGTCGCTATGATGACGGATGACCTGACGATTCTCACGTCTAAGCTCCGCGGTCCAGATGCGGAGAGGACTTTGGACCTCATTTACCGGTTGTTGTGGCGGCTGGATAAACTGGACGAAGACGCGATACGCACGTTCCTGCAGAAGGAAGGCATCAAGGCGAAGCTCTTTTAGGCCTTTTCCGGACAAGATTTTGGGCACAAAAAAACCCTCGATTTCTCGAGGGTTCCGAGCTCATTCAAACTCAGGAAGCAATTAGTGCTTCTTGCGAGCTGCTTTTTTCTTCGTAGCTTTTTTAGCCGTTTTCTTCGTTGCTTTCTTAGCAACTTTCTTAGCAGCTTTCTTCTTCGTGGCTTTTTTCTTTGCCATGTCTCGCTCCTCCTAGGATGAGTTCTCCGTAAAGTTAAACAAGAAGACTTCCTGTTTAAAAGATTACTGCTGTGACTCTGATCGTCAATAGAAAAAAAACCTTTAGTGCTTTTTTTGGTCGGTCGAACTCTTGGATCAGAATCAACATTCAACTTCGATATCGGAACCTCGCAAGTTCGGTTTGCAACACAAACTCATTCGCGCATCAACGTGTTCGGTTTTTGCAGTTTCACTCGCACGAAGGAGTTTTCGTCATGATTTTCACCCTTCTGTTGTCGCTTCTCGGATCAATGATCGTGATTCGGATGTGCGAAAACTTGCTCGAAAACAGTTTTTTCACTCGATCTGAGTTGACAAAAATTGGCACCACATATTTTTGCGCGGTCATTGCACTCACAATCTTCCTTCCTCGATCCAATTTATGGTCATGGTTCGCAGTCTTCGCGCCGATTGTGATCCTCGCAATTTCGCTCTACGCGCTGGTTTTAAGGCGAAAGAGTGATTTCCGAGAGCGCGTCGGCGAAGCTCTTGCGCTCGTTTCCTTGAAGATGAAGTCGGGTCTTTCTTTCCGCCAAGCACTCAGCGAAGTGGTCGCTGAAAGTGATCCGAAAGTGCGCGCGAAGCTCAGTGAAATCAGTGCAGCTGTGGTTTTTTCACAACAACACCGGGGGCGGATGGGGAACCGGTTCGTCGAAGAGGTGATTGAGGAGCTTCGCCGGGTTGATCGCCAGCCGCATATGGCTTTGCGGCGGCTGTCTCTGTTTCGAGACAAGCTGCGAACTGAGTCCGATTTCCGACGTAGGTCCGGACAAGTTCTCGCGAGAATCCGGGCTCAGTCGCTCGTCATGACCGGTTTGTATCTTGCAGTCGCGGGATTTGTCGCCTGGAAGTTCGGATTTCAGTCGAATGCGCGGTTCTTCGTGATGTCGGTGACGTTGTTCTCATTTGGCTCATTTTGGATTTGGAGCGGAGGACGAAAACTGAAATGGAAGGTCTAGCGCCCCCTTTGAAATGCGCGATCGAACTGCGGACCGCTTTAGAAAACGGGGAAACGGCTCGCACGGGACTCATGCGGTATCTTGAAACGGCTGGAACCGACGACTTCGCGTCTGATGTCCGACAGTTCGTTTTTGCATGGGATCAGGGCCAAAACTGGCGGGCCGCCATAGCGAAAATTAGCAGTCCCCACCGGCGTGCGTTGCTGGAGCTGTCTGCGAGCGGGTTCTCGGGACAACCCATTTTGAGTCATCTGGCCGAGCTTCAAAGGGAAATTGAAGACGCGGTCGATCTCGAAATTCGAAAGTACATGGAGCTTATTCCGGTGAAGATGCTGGTTCCTTTGCTCCTTTTCCAGTTTCCGGCTTTTTTGATTTTGCTTTTCGGTCCCCTCTTAAGACGCCTGATTGAGGAGTTGAACCGGTGAAATTCCATCGCGCGGTGACTCGGACGATATTGGCGGCGTTTTGTTTGGGTTTCGTTCAAGCCCGGGCCGATGAACTAAAGGCGATGATGGAGGCTCGGTCGATGGGGCAACTTGCGGGGGTGATCGAAAAGTCGAACCGCTTGCGCCGCGCGCGGTCTGTCTGTGAGGCCGAGCTTAGGAACAAGCGTCTCCCTGTTCACTGTTTTCTGGTCGTCGAACTCGAGGATTCCGTCCTAAAAAGCGACACTGGTCGCGAACTCGCCTGGTTGGAGGCGATCTGTTTGGAACGAGTCAGTGGCGTGCGTGATCAGAATCTACTGAAGCTCGTGGCGTCGCGACCTTTCGTGCCTGCGGCCTGTAGGGAGGCCGCCAAGCGTGAAGCAGAGGATCTTGATTATGCCGATGGCTCCGCGTATCGCGCCGACCGGTTTCTTCGGCGCCATAAGTTTCATTAGCCCTGTGATTGTGCCGTTTGGACACGATCTAGTTCTGTCGTGTTTTGGCCCGCTATTTGACTGGCCCGCTATTTGACTGGCCCGCTATTTGAAACAATCG
>CALBDW010000071.1 GCA_937927435.1 uncultured Bdellovibrionales bacterium | reverse complement strand
CGCCCGCCTCTTGTTGAGCTTCATTCAAAATTCTGAAGTCGTTTTTGAACATCAAGATCTCACCCCTCACTTCGAGAAGCTTGGGGGGATTCTTGGTCCGCAAACGTTGCGGGACCGAGCGGATCGTCTTCACGTTCGAAATGACGTTTTCGCCGGTGGTCCCGTCACCACGCGTGAGCGCGCTCGTCAAAACGCCGTTCTCGTAAATAAGCTCAATGGCCAAGCCGTCGAATTTTGGCTCGCAAAAATAGGTGAGGGGCTGATCCGAATGCAGAAGTTTCCGCACGCGTTCGTCAAACTCGCGGATCTCCTCAGGTGAGTAAGTGTTTGAGAGCGAAAGCATCGGCGTGCGGTGTTGAACTTTCTCGAAAAAGGGCAGTGGGGCGCCGCCGACCCTTTGGGTAGGGGAATCCGGAGTCACCAAATCCGGATGAGTTTTTTCGAGTTCGAGAAGTTCCTGATAGATCCTGTCATATTCTTGGTCGGTGATGAGGGGGCGGTCGAGAACGTAATACTGGTAATCGTGTCTGCGAATCTCTTCCCGTAGCCCTTCGATTTTCTCTTTGATTTCAGATTTCGACGGCATTGCGCAAGAGTAAGAAGCATAGAGGAGTAACGTCAAGAGGGGCATAAGAGGCAGAAAGCCAACGCGTGGCAAAACATGCGCCGTTTCCATTTGGTCAGAAAGCGGGCATCTTATACTCTTAATGCGAGCACCCCGCGGAGGTCGAACATGCTTGATAAAGAAACGGCTGTAAAAGTGGCGAGATTGGCCCGGTTGAAGCTGGATGATTCGGAGCTTGAGAATTACAGCAAGGTACTTTCCGCCGTGCTCGAGCACTTCAATCAAATTTCTGAAATTCCAACGGATGGCGTAGAGCCTCTTGTCACACCGACCGAAATGCCCGTGTCCGTACGTGAGGACGTGGTGGAAAAATCCGTGGACAGCAGTCGTATCGTCGAGGCCGCTCCCGAAATGACGGGCCGGCTGTTCAAGGTTCCACCCGTCGTATGAAGACAGAAGGAGCGTCCGTGGATCTACATAACGTGTCGATGAGCGATCTCGCGAATGCAGTGCGGTCCAATAAAGTGTCCGCTGCGGAAGTGACGAAATATTTCCTCGACAGGATTGCGGCGCTGAATCCTGTGCTCAACGCATTTATTACCGTAAACCCGCATGCTCTCAGCGAAGCCGCCGAAGTCGATGCCAAAGTCGCACGCGGTGACGATCCGGGCCCGCTGGCGGGAGTGCCGGTTGCGGTAAAGGATTTGCTTTGCACCGATGGTCTTCGCACAACCGCTGCCTCTAAGATGCTTGAGAATTTCGTTCCGCCCTATTCAGCGACCGTTGTCCGACGGCTGCAGGGGGCTGGAGCGATCATTATTGGAAAAACAAATCTTGATGAGTTCGCGATGGGTTCCAGTAACGAGACGTCAGCGTTCGGTCCCGTGCGTAATCCATGGAACCCAGAATACGTTCCGGGTGGAAGTAGCGGCGGCTCGGCGGCAGCGCTCGCCGCGGGATTGGCTCCGGCGGCAATAGGTACCGATACGGGGGGCTCGATCCGACAGCCGGCGAGTTTTTGCGGCGTTTACGGACTCAAACCCACTTACGGTCGCGTGAGCCGATACGGCATGATCGCCTACGCCTCGAGCCTCGATCAAGCGGGACCGATGGCGCGCTCGACGGAGGACTGCGCCCGCTTGCTTGAAGTGATCGCCGGCCATTGCCGTTTTGACTCCACGACGGCGAAGGTCGACGTGCCGAAATGGTCATCAGACTTGAATGGGGAACTGAAAGGGCTCAAGGTCGGCCTACCGAAAGAATGTTTCACGAGCGAAGTGGAAGAAGACGTCGAACGCGTGACCCAAAACGCGATCGAGGCGTTGAAGAAAAGGGGTGCGGAGATTGTTGAAGTTTCGATTCCCCTCTCGAAGCATGCGGTCTCCGTATACTATCTCATCGCGACAAGTGAAGCATCGAGCAATCTCGCGAGATACGATGGGATACGGTACGGATATAGGGCCGACTTTAGGGGGCGAACTTCGGTCGACCTCGAGGAGTTTTACAGTCGGACGAGAGGAGAAGGTTTCGGCCATGAGGTTAAACGTCGGATTATGCTCGGCACGTACGCTCTCAGCGCCGGTTATTATGACGCTTATTATCGCAAGGCCTCTCAGGTGCGTCGGCTTTTACGTGATCAGTTCTTAAAAGTCTTCGAGCAATGCGATGTTTTGCTGACGCCTGTCGCGACCTCACCGGCGTTCAAATTGAATTCCCGTCTGATGGACCCAATCGCCATGGTCATGAACGACGTTTTCACAACATCGGCGAACTTGGCGGGGATTCCCGCGATGTCGTGTCCTGCCGGTTTTTCGCGTGACGGTCTTCCGATCGGCGTGCAACTGATGGCCAAACACTTCGATGAGGCGCGCCTCTTTCAAGTTTCTTTCGCGCTCGAGGAGACTCTTGAGAGAGAGGAAAGGGTTCCCCATGTTTTTTAACGCGTACGAAGCGGTGATCGGTCTCGAGATCCACGTCCAGCTGCAAACGAAGAGTAAAATGTTTTGCAGCGATTCGGCGGCGTTCGGCGGATCTGATAACGAGCACACCTGTCCTGTTTGCGCGGGGCTGCCGGGCGCGCTTCCGGTCGTTAACGAGAGGGCGCTTGAGTATTCGGTGAAGACAGGGCTCGCACTCAATTGCAGGATCAATCCGCGGTCCGTGTTTTCGCGCAAGCAATATTTCTATCCCGATCTTCCCAAGGGCTACCAGATTTCCCAATACGACAAACCTCTTTGTGAGAACGGGCATGTCGAGTTTTTTCTCGACGGCCATCGAAAGCGTGTGAGCATCGTTCGTGCGCATATGGAAGAGGATGCGGGAAAGTCGCTGCACCACGGGGAGTACACCTTGATCGACCTTAACCGTGCCGGTGTTCCCCTTCTCGAGATCGTCTCCGGGCCGGACATGAGAACTCCCGCTGAGGCGGCCGAGTACGCGCGCACAATTCGAAGGATCGTGCGGTACCTCGGCGTTTGCGATGGAAACCTTGAGGAGGGGTCCATGCGGTGCGACTGTAATGTCAGTGTCCGCAAACGGGGAGAAAGCCGCTTGGGCACGAAAGTCGAGATCAAGAATCTCAATTCATTCCGCTTTATTGAAAAGGCGATTGAATATGAAATTATCCGCCAGATCGATTGCCTTGAAAGCGGCGACCCGATCCACCAGGAAACGCGCCTATACGATCCCGACAAGAACCGCACCTTCATGATGAGATCGAAGGAAGAGGTTCAGGACTACCGCTATTTTCCGGAGCCTGATCTTCTGGCAGTCGAACTCGATGCGGAATGGATTCAAAAGGTAAAACAAAATTTGCCCGAACTTCCGCTCGCGAGGGCGGAACGCTTCATGAACGAATACAAGTTGCCGGCCTACGATGCGTTCATTCTGACGCAAGAAAGGGACCTGGCCGATTACTTCGAGGAGGTCGCGCATGCGTGCGGTAACCCCAAGTCTGCTTCGAACTGGGTCATGACGGAGTTCATGCGGGAACTCAACGAAGCGAAGAAGGAGCCTTTTGATGCACCCGTTAGCGCGAAAAGCCTGGGAAAATTAATCGAGCTAATCGACAAGGGAACGATTTCGGGCCGGATCGCGAAATCGGTTTTCGCCGAGATGTGGCAGACCGCTAAGGAGCCCGAAACGATTGTGAAAGAAAAAGGCCTTGTTCAAGTGACGGATACGGCTGCGATTGCGAAAATCATAGATGACGTTCTCACGGCGAACCCCTCGGCTGTGACTGAGTATAAGTCCGGCAAGGAAAAGCTGTTCGGATTTTTTGTCGGACAGGTCATGAAGGCTACGAAGGGCCAGGCGAGCCCGGCTGTCGTTAACGATCTCCTGAAGGAGAAACTGAAGTCATGAAGGTCGCGGCGTTGGATCTTGGAACGAACACGTTTTTGCTTCTCGTCGCCGAGGTCGAGTCGGGCCGTGTCGTGCGGGTTTACCACGATGAAGCGAGAGTCGTCCGGCTCGGGCAGGACGTCGACCGCTCGCGCCGCTTTCATCCGGAGGCCTTGGCACGCGCGAAAGAATGTCTAAAGGATTATTCAGCGATCATCCGCTCGCAAGGCGTAGAAAGCGTTTTGGGCTGTGCAACGAGCGCGGCCCGTGATGTCGAAAATCGCCAAGATTTGATTCAAATCGGCGCCGACTGCGGTATCCCGATCGAGGTGATTTCCGGTGAACGGGAGGCGGAACTCACGTTTGTCGGGAGCCTTCCCGATGACGTGGCGGGCCTGGTCCAGGTGATCGACATCGGCGGCGGTTCAATGGAAATCGTTCTCGGTGATAAAAGCGGACTGTTCACGCGCAGGAGTTTCAATATCGGTAGTGTCCGCTTGACGGAGAAATTCGTCTCCCGCCATCCGATTCCGCCGCACGAGCTTGAAAAAATGCGAGAGTTCGCACGCGAAGAGCTGGAGAACCTGGGCCCGATGTACGCGTCGGCGCAGGTGGATCCACCCGGGCTCCGGACGATCGCGGTTGCGGGAACGGCGACAACTCTCGCGGCGATCGACCAAGGACTGGCTTTCGAATCAGAAAGGGTTCACGGTCATCGTTTAACGCTGGAAAAACTGGAATCGTGGATTGAGCGCATGGCCGCCATGACAGTTGAAGAGCGTCAGCGGCTTGCGGGCATGGAGCCGAAGCGCGCTGATGTGATTGTGGCGGGTGCCGTCATTCTCAAGGAAGCGGGCCTGAAAATGGGGGCTCGAGAGCTCGAGGTGTCCGTTCGCGGACTGCGCTACGGAATCGCGCGTTCAATGGAGGGTCAGTGAATGATGGGAAAGTTTGTTTTGTTTCTCTTGGCG
>CALBDW010000070.1 GCA_937927435.1 uncultured Bdellovibrionales bacterium | reverse complement strand
CTTTGGCATCGAGGTCCGTGAACTCTTTAAACGCGTCGTCCATATGCCGCAAGTAGCGGTAGAAGTTCACGCGTGTGCTCTCGAACAGTGCCCGCGTGTACGTGTGGCGGTCGGAATCGGGGAGCAAGGACGCGTCGACTTCCTGAACTTTGCGGCAGTGGAAAACGTCTTCCGGAAGGCGTTTTTCCATTTCCGTCAACGAAGCCGTGCGCCGGAGCGCGAGAATGTCCAGGGGCACGTTCTTGCTGCTCAGGATTTGGAACCATTCTTTCACGCGGCCGATCTTCTTGTTCTTCGCGATGAGCTTTTGTTCGAAATCGGGGAGGAAGCTCAGCGCTTTTTGGTGGAATTTTTGTTTCGCCCAGTCCTTCATGCGGTCGCGAAGAACGTAAATGATGACACCGAGGCTTAACAGCGAAAGACCTTGCCATGCGTAGTCCGCTGAAGCGTGACCACGCGCGGCTTGCTCGATAGTCGCCGCGACAATCGCCGCGACAGCCGTACCGATCGTCGCCGTCGATTCGCTGATTTTCTTCGCCGACTGCTCGCGATTGAGGTCGATGAACGTCGTGCTTTGGAAAAACTTCTTCAATTGGCTCAGACGGACCAGTCGTTGTTCGCGCTCGATATCGGATTCGTCTTCTTGAGCCGCAAAGCCGTACCGAGTACGGTGTTGGGCCTCTCTTTCCTGCAAAGTATCGAGGAAAGCCTCGAGGGTCCCCCGCTTCATCGAATACGTCAGATCGCTTTGCGCGCTTTTGGGGATCGGCATGCGGTCGAGTTCCGACCGGATGGAACCGAGATATTGGATGTAGAGCTGGCTCAAGTATTCATCCAAAAGAAGAAGGATGGATGCGGTCGCCTCGTTTCTGAAATCGTAAACGGTGCGCACGGAGTCCATCAGTTGGGCCGTCGCTTGAACGTTTTCGCGGAGTTCGTCCAAGCCGCTGATCGCTGATTGTGAAATCGTCATCAGCGAATGCGAGAGCAGGAATTTGCGTGTATGTTCCGCCGTGCAATGCTTGAGCTTTTCCGCGATCACCGCCGAGACGTCCTTTGCGGCGTCGATCAAAGGCTCGTAAAGCGCGTGGTTGATGTCGTCCGGCTGCTCCGCCGGACCATCGACCTGGAGCGCTTGGATTTCGGTTTTGAGGTCGGTCAGAGCCTCTTCCAGGGCGGCAGAACCGTGCTCGCCTGACACCGGCAGGGCCAAGCGCACGCGAGAACGGAAGTCGGAAATCAACGCGTCTTTCCCGAAAGAGCGCAGCTCAAAGTTTTTGGGGACGAAAAGGTACATGTCCGTCGAAACCACGGATTTCGTCGAGCGCAGCTCTGTGATCGTTTTGATTTCGATATTGTGGTTATCGTGCAGGGATACAGCACTGCTGGCATGTCCAGAGGGAAACTCGGACAGGATCGACGCCACTTTGGCTTTATTCAGCGGGGCGAGTAAAACGCTCTTTAGAATGCCCAGAGTGCTCAATTCTCCCATAGTCCCCGACTTATACAGTCAAGTCAGGTTTATGTCAGGCTATCGTTTATTGGTTCGGATTTAAAGGCGGTTTTCTTTACTGGAAGCAATTACTTAAATCTATACCTGGTGGGGCAAATGTTACCGGTTTTACAAAAGCCGTCGGGCTTTTAGGGCCGAATTGAACCGTTACAGTTTCTTAAATCGGCTAAGTTCGAGACAAATCCGGCGGGGTTTGGGAGTGGAACCCAAATTGGCACCAAAGTCTGGGTGGCCCGCAGTACCCGTACAAACTGGACTCTACGCCCACACCGGCCTGGCCGATGAGCGCAAAGAAGGGATTCCCAGGGGGAAACGATAATATGCAACGAACGTTGTTTAGTGCAATCGGCCTTTTTCTGGTGCTGTCGATCTCCGTTCCGGAAGTCAAAGCGGAGACCGGATTCGGCGAAGAGGTTTTTATTGACGAAGCGGACGGTGATTTTGATCCGTTGTCCGTTCTTCCGAGCGATTTAGTGTCGCAGGAATTGGAGGCGGAGTTGTCCGCGGCGGAAGTACGGGAGACGGCTGAAGATCCTCTGGCGGCGCCTGCGCCGGCTGTGAAACCGGCTCCCGCAAAACCGGCGAAGAAGAAAGCCGCGACGGCGGAATCGGAAAAAATTAAACCTGCAGCGGATAAGAAAAGCCGCAAACCGGCTTCGGTTTCCCAAGTAGGCGTGGGGCACTTCGTCCGCACGAAGGACGCTTGCCCGATGCTTCGTCAGCCGGCTTCCGATAGTGAAGAGATGTTGACGGTGAAACCCGCTAAAAAAATCTGGGTTGAGGATGTCGACGCAAACTGGGTGAAGGCGTTCAACAAAGAAGGCGAGCCTGGGTTCATTCAGAAGGATTGCCTTGAATAATAAAAAAACGGCCGGCTTTTGAACCGGCCGTTTGTCGCCTCTCATTTGCCACTGAAAACTTACGGAGCGGTTGTCGCCGTACTTTCAGGGGCGATGATGCCTAAACCCATCGGTTTCGGGCGGTTGGGTCCGTAACCTCGGCGGTTGATGTACTCTTCCTGGGAGAAGTCGTCGACTTGGACGATTTCCCAACGCCATTCCTCGGCTTTCTTTAAGTCGTCGAATTCCGCTTTGGAGATGATGTTTTTCTCGAGAGCCGCTTGATAAGCGGCGGCGCCTTTCAGCTTCGGTAACGCTTTTTCGCGAACCGCCTTGCGGACCTTGCGGTCGGCGGCTTCGGCGCGTTTGACGACCTTGAAGGCTTCGTCGAGGCGAGCGAGCTGCTCCTCCGGATTCTTCGGAATGTAGATGCCCTCCGTGAGCCGGATCCGTTGTTCCTCGTCATTCAAGATAATTGAAGCAATTTTGTGAGTGTGTTGGTCGTTGTGTTCGCCGGCCAGAGCGTTCAGGTTCGACCAAGTTCTGATGACATAGCGGAAGAACCAAGTCAGCCCCGGGACTTCGAGGTTCGCCAAAAGTCCGTCGAACGCCTTCTGGATTTCATAGAGGGCGTGGTTCATGCAGAAGTGTACGAACGGCAAGTCTTCCTTGCGGCGGCCTTCCGCTTCGAATCGGCGGAGAACCGACGTACCGATGTACATCCAGGAGAGGATGTCGGCGAAGCGGCCGTTGATCTTTTCACGCATCTTGAGCGAACCGCCGAGCGAAGCCATGGCGATGTCGACCAGGATCGCGAAGCTCGCCGAAGCCCAGGCAAGCTTGCGGTAGTAGCGCGCCGTGCTTCCGGAAACGGGCGAAGGCGCGAGCGATCCGCGGGTCACGCTGAGCACGATCGCGCGGCACATGTTCCGGACGACGTGGCCGATATGGCCCCAAAAAGCTTCGTAGAAAGCCTTCACGTCGCGGTTTTGGATGGCCTTGACTTCCTTATAAGCGAACGGGTGGGCGCGCATGGCGCCTTGACCGAAGATGATCAAGGTCCGGGTCACGATGTTCGCGCCCTCAACGGTGATCGCGATTGGCATCGCGATGTATTGATGCGCGAGAAGGTTGCGCGGTCCGCGCGAAATTCCCGACCCTCCGGCGATGTCCATCGCATCGTTAATGACTTTGCGGCCGAGTTCTGTCGAGTTGTACTTCGCGATCGCGGTGACGACGGCGGGTTTCATGCCTTGGTCAAGCGCGCCCAGAGTGTAGCGGCGCATGGCTTCCACCAGGTAGTTGAAGCCGGCGATACGGGCGAGAGGCTCTTCGATGCCCTCGAACTTTCCGATCGGAGTGCCGAACTGTTTGCGGATCGAAGCATAAGCGCTCATCACGCGGGTCGCCATCTTGATGCCGCCCGCGCTTTGTGCCGGCAGCGAGATGCCGCGGCCTGCTGCGAGACACTCCATGAGCATTGTCCAGCCTTTCCCGCAGCCGTTGACGCCGCCGACGACGGCGTCGATCGGAACAACGACATCTTTACCTTGTGTCGGGCAGTTATAGAACGGCACGCCGAGCGGGTCGTGACGGCGTCCAATGATCACGCCCGGAGTGTTGGTCGGGATTAAAGCGCAGGTGATGCCGACGTCTTCGCCCTTGCCGAGGAGGTTTTCGGGGTCGCGCAAGCGGAATGCGAGACCGAGCAGGGTCGAAACCGCTGCGAGCGTGATGAAGCGTTTGTTCCAGTTGAGACGGATGTAGAGCTTGCCGTCCTCGCCTTTAAAGAGGACGCCGCTTGAGGTGATACCACCAGCGTCGGATCCCGCCGTGGGCTCAGTCAGCGCGAAGCAAGGAATTTCTTCGCCTGAAGCCAAGCGGGGGAGGAGGGTGCGTTTTTGTTCTTCAGTTCCGTAGTGGACCAGGAGTTCGGCGGGACCAAGCGAGTTCGGAACCATCACGGTCGTACAAGCCGGGATTGAGCGGCTTGCGATTTTCATGATGACTTCGCTGTGAGCGAGAGCCGAGAAGCCGAGGCCGCCGTATTCTTTCGGAATGATCATGCCGAGGAACTTCTCTTTTTTAATGATGTCCCACGCTTCTTGCGGCAGTTCGCGGCTTTCCCAGAGCTTCCAGTCATCGAGAATTGCACAGAGGCGTTCGACCGGACCGTTCAGGAAGTCTTGTTCTTCCTTCGTCAGCTGTGGATAGGGCTCGTCCATAAGTTTCTTGAAATCGGGTTTACCGGAGAACAGGTCTCCTTCCGCCCAGACGGTTCCCGAATCCAGCACGCTTTGTTCGGTTTCAGAAATCTGCGGCATCATCGGCGCCATGATTTTCATTAGGACCCCGGAAATGAGAGTGCGCCGGACCGGCGGAATGAGGAAAACCGCCATCACGAGCACGTAGACGATGCCGAGCCAGAGCGGCGCGCCGAAGAGATGAAGAACGACGAGGCCCGCAATCGCCCACACGATCAAGGGCGCGCCGAAAAACCCGAGGATCAGCGCGACGAGAAGAGTGCCTAATAGCCCCCAGCCGACTAAACCGTTGGCCGGAAGCCATGCGTATCCGAATTCGATGATTGGTTCCACGTTAGTCCCTCCGTTTACATTCTACGTTTCTTTTTCGAAACCTCTGTTTTCGAAGCTGATTTGGCGGCGATCGACCTCGGCCGGCGCGCTGACTCGATCAAATCGGTGAATGCGCGCTTTAGGTGCAACTCGGCTTTGGGATCTTCGAGCATGCGCTTGGAGTGGTGGTAGCCGAGGACGAACGCGTACATCGACCAGGCAAACTGCTCGACGTCGAGCTCTTCGGAAAAATGGCCCACTTCGACTGCCATGCGCGCTGCTTTCGCAATATTGGAGATTAAATCCCGTTGCGCCTTTTGGATAAAGTCCCGAATCGGTCCCGGACGATCGTCGAATTCCGTTGAAGCACCGATGAGAACGCTGCTGCCAGGGAGCGCCGATTGGTCGTTGAGGTGCGCGAGCCAATTGCTGAACACGGCGGCTATGCGAGGTTCTCCGCGGGGCGCTTTGAAGGCGGGCCTTAGAACGATCTGTACAAAACGGTCCAGAGCGAGTTGGAGAACGGCGAGTTGCAATTGATCGCGCCCGCCGAAATGCGCGAACAGCCCGCTCTTGGACATGCCGACCGCTTTGGCGAGTTCACCAATCGTCAAGCCATCGATGCCTTCACGGCTCGCGATTTTGAGAGCAGTCTCAAGAATTAAAGTTTTGGTGTCTCGGGAGGATCTCGCTGTCCCGGTGTTGCGGCGGAGCTGTTGTGGAGGACGGGCGCTTTCCGCGCCCTTTTTGGCTCTCAGCATGTCGACAGGATAGCACGACCGTTCGTTCGCAACAAAGAAAAGCCCCACAATGGGGCAAAAAATTAAAGTTTCCGGGGTGCTGCAGCTAATCAGGAAACGAACGATCGTTCGATTTGGAGACTCCGACGATCAGTAGAACGTGACTTCTCCGGTATTTAGCCGATAGAGAGCCGACTTAATGAGAAGCGTTTTGTCTTCGATTTTCTTGCGGATGATTTCCGAACGCTTCGGCAGTTCGCGCGCGATTCCGTCCGCGTTCAGTGCCGCTGCGATGGCGTAGTCGGCGCCGGCGTTTTCTTTGTCCGCGATGGCCAGTCGCGAGCGGATGTCGGCGATCACGCGATCGATGAGTTCGCTACCGGCGCTTTCGCCTTCACCTGCTTTCAAAGCTTTGCTGATGAGGGGTGAGTGCGTGTGTCCCAAGACGACCAGGAGTTGCGGCCCCGATTCGGTGAGAGCCGCCTCAATGCTCGCGATGACCGAGGAATCAAGCGACGGCCCTAAGACGCGAACGACGTGGATTTCGCCCAGCATTTGGTCGAAGATGATCTCGGGAGGAACCCTTGAATCTGAAGCCGCCAGGACGATCGCGTGCGGACGTTCCGCCGTGAGCAGGCGTTCGCGGTCTTTCGCGCTTCGGCCGTCAGCGCGGAACCGGTTCTTCACGTAGCGGACGTTGCCGTTCATCAACCAGCGCAGGGCTGTTTCGCCCGGTACGCTCGGCGACACGGGAACCAGGGTGGACGATGTAATGGGTGCCGGTGATGGAGAAGGTGTGGGACTGGGGTCGACTCCCGGCGCCGGATAGGATTCGACGACTTGGTTTGTGGGTTCGGTGGCGGAGCCGGGCACTTCTCCTTCAGAGGTTTCTTCGACGGTAATGGCCTTCGGCGCTTTCGTGATCTTTTTGAAGAATTCCGGTGTGTTTTTAGGCGCGGCATGCGCTGCCGAAACGGCGCCGATGAGAACGATTGAACCGATAAAGACCGTTGTCTTCATACGAATCCTTTTTTCAGTGCGCGGAATTTAAAGATCGATGACCGTTTTAAAATTTTCGGTGACCGCGTCGAACTGTGCAAGAAAGGCGCGGCAAACCCGCCCGCTCCACGACTTGCGGCCAGGCCGGCGGACGAAATGGGCCGCATGCGACGTGTTGCCGGTATTTTCCATTCGACTGGCGTTCAGGATCGGATACGCTACATTTTCTGGAGTCGGAAGCGAATGGTGATGATGATGAAGGCTGCTCTCCCAACTCTGGCGTTCCTTACGTTCTGCGGGTGGAGCCAGGTCGTTTCGGGCGACCTGGGCCCGAAGCCGACGATTGACCACACCAAAGGCGGGGTGGGTGCGCGCGTCGTCGGTATCGAATCGTCCGTGCCGAGTTCCGCCTCTATCGCGAACTTGATCGAGGGGGCTTCCGTTGAACTTCACAAAGGCATCAAATTCGCGAAGTTCGTCCTCTACTTTGAGCCGGCTCTGAGCGCGAACAAGGTTGAACTCGAGTCCTGCTCGTCCGACTTCGTCGATGGTGTCGAGTTCTTCGCTTCGCCGGGCACCCGTCGCGTGTATGCCGAAGGCGGGGCGCGAGTGGTCAAAGCCGATTTCGGCTCAAGATTGCCGGATATCACCTCGCTGGCGATTAATCTGCGCGGCAATCACGGTCCGTGTCTGAAGTCGCTCCGTTTTTTGCAGGCGGATGGAGTCAAAGTCGACGTCGCGGTTTCAACGTCGGCTCTCGCGGACCGTTCGCTCTTAGACGCGAAAAATTTCGATCGGAACCAAGGCGAATTCGAGCGCGCGGGGCTGGGCTCGGTCGTGAACCAAGAATTGGTTCCGGAGTCGGAGGACGAGGAAAAATGGATTCTTCGCTTGCGCGGAGACGGAACGTTTTTCATGTTCGGCCGATCCGACGATTTAAAAGCTGGAAGCCGGTTCAGCGCGATTGGGAATTTCGAAATTCAATCCGTGCAGAAAAACCGGATTCGCCTGCTGCTGCGGGGTTACCGCTTCACGACACCCGAACCGTGGGATGGCGGATGGAGTTGCCATTCGGACTGTTTAGCTCCGCTTCCGTCGACGGCGACAAGAATCGATGAACCGATCGAGATCGAAAAATTGTCGAAGGGCGGATATATGATCCGCAACCGTTCCCGCTCGAAACAGCGGACACTGCCTTTCACCGATATGCGAGTCAACACGTCGGCTCTCTGATAAGCCCTGCTTTGGGCCTTGACGGTCTGAGCGGAATCCAGTGACACTGAGCCTATGCATCCTAAACACACCAAGTTCGTAGTCGCCGCTGTGGCGCTGATACTGCTTATCGTTTCCGTCGGTTGGGTCACGGGCGCCGCACGGGGAACGAGCGCCTTCGAGCTTGTTGGTTTGGGGCCGACAATCAATAAGAATGTCTTGGTTGATCAATTGGGGCCGGCGATCGCCCGTAACGAATTTCCCGATGAATTCGACCTGGAGATCGACGGAGAAATTAAGGCGGTCAAAGTCGAATACACCTTGAACGAAAACGCGCAGAACCTGATGCAGAAACTTCTGCGCCGCTACCAGCCGGACTACGCGGCGTTTGTCGCCATTGACGCTAAAACCGGACGCATCCTCGCGCTCGCGAGCCATTCGCGAGTGAAATCCGGAATCGATAACCTGGCGTTGCGGGCGACGTTCCCGGCAGCGTCGATTTTCAAGATTGTCACGGCGAGCGCCGCCATCGATCTCAAGAAGGCTCGCCACGATACAGTCGTCCCGTTTAACGGCGGCCTGTACACGCTTTATAGAAAGAATCTCGAGAACGACAAAATCAACCGGTGGACTCGGATGATGACGATGCGCGAGGCCTTCGCGCGTTCGGTCAATATGTTCTTTGGAAAGCTCGGGCTCTATCATGTCGGCCCGGAGGATCTTTACCGATACGGTGAAAGGTTTCTATTCAACCGACAAATTC
>CALBDW010000069.1 GCA_937927435.1 uncultured Bdellovibrionales bacterium | reverse complement strand
GAAGCTCCAACTGTTTTTCGAGGGGAAGATCGCCCAATTCCGGCCAAGGGTGGAGGTCGGCAAAGCCCGTGCCTTCTTCGGTTTCGATGCGCAGAAGGGCACCCACGCGCTCAGGGCTCTTCGCTGTGGCGTTTAAGGAACCCCGCGAACGTAGCACATAAGGCGCGAACCAGATTTCCACCCGCTCACCTCATCCAAAGCCCGATCGCGAACAGAAGACCGAACCCCATCTGTAAGAGCCCGGCCATCGCCAAAAAACGATTATAAATCGGGCTCGGCGGGTGCATGAAAACGCCCATGACGAGGCGTCTAGCGACGGGAAGACAAAGCAAAGGCAGAATCGCCGCGTTCCAATGGCCTGTTTGGAACCAATAAAAACCAAGAAGAAAAGGCGCCAAAACCAGAAGCAGGATCTCAATCCGCGCGAAACGGATCCCGAAGCGCACCGCGAGCGTCCTTTTTCCTGCACGTGCGTCTTGGGGCGCATCCCTTAAGTTATTCACCGCGATCAAAACAGTCGCGAGGCATCCGACTTGAAGGCCCGCCATGAGCGCGCCCGTTGAGACTTCACCCGTGTGCAGGTAATACGTTCCGCCCACGGCGACGAGACCAAAGAACAAAATCACGAAGAGATCGCCGAGACCTTTATAGGCGAGCGGAAACGGCCCGCCCGTATACGCATATCCGAGAAAAAGCGAGATGAGCCCGATCGCCACGATCGGCCAGCCTCCTTGCATGACAAGCGGGATACCGAGAAGAAGCGCGAGTCCGAAACAAGTGAAGCCCCCGGCCATCACCGTGCTCGCCTTCAATAGTCCGCTTTGCGTCACCCTTTGAGGCCCGATGCGTTCTTCGGTGTCGGCGCCTTTCTTGAAATCGATGGCGTCGTTAACGAAGTTCGTTCCGATCTGGATGAAGACCGCACTCAGCAGCGCACAAATCGAGACCCACCAGAGAACCTGATGACCATCGGCCTTCACGAGAGCCGTCGCCACAACGACCGGTACGACGGCCGCCGATAAGGTCTTCGGTCTCAGCGCCATGATCCACGGCTTGATCATTCATGCGCCTCTTCTTACGGGAAACGTTCGAACTTGCTGAAATTCGGTTTCCTTTTTTCGAGGTAAGCGTTCTTACCCTCTTTCGCTTCTTCAGTGAGATAGTAGAGGAGAGTCGCATTGCCCGCGAAATCGAGAAGACCGATTTGGCCGTCACAATCCGCATTCAACGCCGCTTTCAAGCAACGAAGGGCGAGCGGCGAATGCTGCAGGATTTCGCGGCACCACTTCAGCGTTTCATTCTCGAGTTCAGCGAGCGGGACAACAGCGTTCACAAGTCCCATTTCGAGAGCTTGTTGAGCGTCGTATTGACGGCAGAGATACCAAATCTCGCGGGCCTTCTTCTGCCCCACGATGCGAGCAAGGTAGCTGGAACCAAGTCCGCCGTCGAATGAACCGACTTTCGGGCCCGTTTGTCCGAAGCGGGCGTTATCGGCGGCGATCGTCAAATCGCAAACGACGTGAAGGACATGTCCACCGCCGATGGCGTAACCCGCGACCATCGCGATCACAGGCTTCGGAAGCGAACGAATGGCTTTTTGCAAATCGAGAACATTGAGGCGCGGAATACCGTCCTGACCGACGTACCCGCCATCCCCGCGGACACGTTGGTCTCCGCCGGAACAGAACGCCTTATCACCAGCGCCGGTGAGGATAACAACTCCGATGCTCGAGTCGTCACGACAGATCTCCATGGCATCGAGCATCTCTTTGACGGTGAGCGGACGGAAAGCGTTGCGCACCTCAGGCCGGTTAATCGTGATTTTGGCGATTCCGTCGTCGGTTTTCTCGAAACGGATGTCTTGGTATTCCTTAATCGTTCGCCAAATGGTTTGAGTGGACTCTTGCGCTTGCGCCATCGCTGCACCCCGTTATATTGTTTGCGATTGTCCGTAAGCGTCTAACAGAAATGAAAGCGGGTGGCAACGCTCGAACGCCCCACCCTTTCTTTCGGCTGCCAGGTACCGTCAGAGAGCGGTCAAACCCCGGCAAAACTCGCGAACAAGCTCGCAAAAGACAAGAGGCTGATCCCAGGGCACGCGATGACCGGCCCGAGCGACAACGGCGTGTCGATGGTGCTCGGGCAGCTCCAACTCCCGGATCAACGAGGTGAACTTGGTGTCGAGTTCGCCTGTTACATAGAGAACCGGAATCGGCAGCTCCTTCAAACGCTCCCGCAAATCGTTCTGACGCCCCAATGACCAAAACTCCATGGCGAGCGCCAAAGCCTCGCGACTGAATTCGGATTCGACTCGCGGTTTGAGCGGAACAGCTTCCGGCGCCGTCTCTTTAGAAGGCGGAAGCAAGACCGCCTGCGCATTCCAGGCGCGAATCACGCTGTCCCACGGCTCGTTCCGAAAGCGGCGCGCCCATATTTGATCGTTTTGCAGCCGCGCCTGAATCTCTTCAAAACTCCGCAAGCCCGGATGGGCGGAAACGAAAATCGCGCCCGCCCATTTCTCTGGAGCCCTGAGCGCCGCATGCATCGCCAGCCGCCCGCCCATGGAATAACCGAGGAGCACCGGCTTACCCGCTCTTTCCTCCGAGAGGAAAATCTCGCACCAGCTCTTAAAGCCGTTAGTCGAATAAAGTTGATGGGTGGAAGGCCAGAGGTTCACGGCCTCGACCCGAAATTCAGAAGTGAAGTCTTCCGGAAAAACGGAATCCCAATCGGACGGGAGCCCGAGAAATCCATGAAGTGCGACGATCGAGGCGGGTTTATTCCCAGAAACCATCGTAACGCTCCCAGAAACGGCGGGTGGCCTGTTCGTCAGGAATGAGTTCGATGACTTCAACTTGCCCTTTTTCAAGAGGATCGACCGAATCCGGTACGGACGTCCATTTTTGGTAGCTCAATCTCCAGAGGCGAGCCCAAGGCTCGAAATCGAGCGCGTGTTTGTTAAGGAACAAATCAGTTTTGAAGATGCGAGAGAAAATTTTCCCGCCGCCGTTATTGATAATCACGATCCGGGCGCTGAAATCATTTTGGCCGTTGGAAAGAATCCAAGGCGCCGCCAGACTGTAGAGTGCCGTCAAATCACCGATGATCGCCCAGTTCTCTCCCAGATGATTGTTGGCGCCGCAGGCGAGCCCGAAGAAGGTCGCGATCTGTCCGTCGATTCCGTTCACGCCCCTGTTGGCCTCAACTAAAACGGCTTTCTCGCGACTCGCAGCCAAATCCCACTCCCGGATCGGAAGGCTGTTGCCGACATATACAAGCGGCGCCTCGGCGGCGAGCTTCGAAAGTCGGTGAACCATCACTGGCTCAGCCTTCGGTTCGGCTTCAATCAGATTCGTCAAGGTCGATTCAACGGCCCGGTCCTTCATGAAGATCGCTTGCCAACGCGAACCTGGCGGGCGTTCACCATGATAAAGACGGAGTGTGGGAGCGATTTCGGCGCACAGAAATTCGCCGCGGCTCAAACCCGCAAACGGCAATGGCGAAAGCGAGAACACGTCGATCGTGGAGCCGCGTTCATCGAGATCCCGCCAAATCCGCGCCGTGGGAATTCCCCCAATACGAACCACGCCGGTAAAGAGATTCCGCCGCAAGCTCCAATTGAGAATTTTCTCGCCAGATCGCAAAGCGATGTCCGCCAGCCGCGGGTCTTCTCTTAAACCTGACGTCGATTCGAGATAGACGGGCGCCCTGAGTTCCAGAAGGAACTCGACGACCGCTTCCCGCTCTTCCGCCGTTTCCAGCGTGCCGACGATGACGATCGGCGACTCCTGCATCTTCAGAAACTTCGTCAGCCTTAAAACCGCCCACTCGGGGCCAGAGCTTACGAGGAAACAGGAGCGGCCGGCGAACGAGGGTTTAGCCGGTGCGGGCGCAAGCTCGAGAGGCTCGAAAGGTTCGTCGATGAGAGGCTCGTCAAAGCAGATATTGATGTGAACCGGCGCGCGATGATGCCACTTTTCGAGCGAGAAAGGTTCGCCGTCCTCGATGTCGATCTCGAATTGCACAAATTTCGCGAACAATCCCGTTTGGTCGATCGACTGGGGAGCTCCCGTTCCGCGCAAGCGCCGCGGACGATCGGCGGTCACCAGAAGAATAGGAACACCGCTGTGGTAGGCTTCAACCGCGGCCGGCAATAACTCAGCGGCGGCGGTCCCTGAGGTCGTGATCACGGCCACGGGTTCGCCCGTACGGCGGGCCAAGCCGAGAGCGAAGAACGCGGCGTCTCTTTCCTCGAAGAACGAATGCAACCGGAAGCCTTTCGTGTGAGCGAGCATCGAAACCAGCGGACTGTTGCGAGCTCCAGGGCAGTAAACAATGTCTCGTATTCCTTCCGAGTGCAGTTCTTCGAAAAAACGCCGCGACCAGCTGATGTTCATAGGCCCAACATCCTCTTCACTGACTCTCGCTTCAACGCGAGCTCCTTCCATTCGCGTTCGAGCCGGCTTTCAGGAACGATTCCGCAGCCTGAGCCGATGCGGATCTCCTCGCCGCTCCACTCGACATTGCGAATCGCGACGAGCGCGTGCATGCCTTCAGGCCAGACAGCGGCAAACGGCGCTCCGAATCGGCCTCGTCTTTGCGGAAGATCCCAGAGCTTCATCTCCAGAAAGCCGAGACTCCGAGGCGAAACCCCCAGTGCCGGAGTCGGATGCAGGCATTCCACTAAATCCAATAGCGAAAGTCGCTTGTGTAATTTTGCCTCAATCGGCGTGTGCAGGTGAAACAACGACGGTAACTCCAAGACGCCGGTCTCACCGCACCGGACATCACCGACCCGAGCCAACTGCTCTTTGATGTCATCGACCACCAATTGGTGTTCATGACGTTCTTTTGCATCCGACAAAAGCAACTCAGCCGCCCGGTCGCCCTTTCCACGGGTGCCGGCCAAAGCCATTGTTTGAAGGTTATCGGGATTCTGACCCACCGCGAAGAGAATTTCGGGGGTAGCGCCGATCATCCCCTCTTGCTCTCCCCAAAAACCGTAGGGGAAGAGTTGAGGAGGCTGTGTGACAAGCCGCTTTAAAACGGATTCAATTGAAACTCGTCCCCGTGTCCGAGCGAAGACGACCGGCACGGCCTTCCGAAGCCCCCGTTCTGAAAAGCCTTTTTGAATTTCCAGCCAAGATGTTGTTTGAAATTCCTCTATCGAAGGCTCAAGCCATTGGAGCCCTAGATGAAGAGCGTCGATATTGCCGTTGACATTACCATCGACTCCCGCCAAGACATGGGAGGCGAAAACATCCCGATCCAGGACATCCCAGGCGGTTGTGAAGCGCCAAGGTTGAGCCGATTCTCGATAAAAGTCGGGGAGATAGAGATAGCAGGCAGCGGATCCCAACGCCGGTTGAGAGGCATGAGTCCACTCTCCCCATCCGACTAAAACACGCTGAGCGTCGAGAGTCAGTAACCATCCGCTGGCCAGAAATTGCGGCAGAACGTCGGGCGTGAACAAAGTTCGTTTGGGAGAGCGCGTGGAACTGCGAATCGGTAAAGAAGCATTGTACGCCATAAGCGTGGCTACCTTCTGACCGGCTGGTTCTGGTTGATGCGGGTCTTAATGAAGACTTTGCTATACTGCTGGATGCGACGAAGAGCAATTTGTAAGCTTAAAGGTCCGCCGCAAAGTTCGGTCCATCGGAACCGCCGTTAGGACCGGCCTACTTGGATGAAGGATAACGATTACGAAATGAAGACGAATACGGTTCGCATCAAGTTCAACGATAAAGAAGTGGCGCTGGGCGCTGGGCCGATCGCCGTGATCGCGGGCCCCTGTGCCATTGAATCCAAGGACATTTTGCTCGAAGCCGCGCGCGCCGTGAAATCCGCGGGTGCCTGTCTTTTGAGAGGCGGAATTTACAAAATGCGGACCCAGCCCGATTCGTTCCAAGGATTGGGCGCTTCGGCTTTCTCGTTTATCGACGAAGTCAAACGCGACGTCGGAATGCCTTTGGTCAGTGAAGTGACCGACCCACGCCAAATTTCGGACATGATGGCGATCGTCGACATGTTCCAAGTCGGTTCGCGCAACATGTACAACTACGAACTGCTGAAGGAGCTCGGTTCGATCCGCAAGCCGGTTCTCCTGAAACGCGCGTTTGCGGCGACGGTCGACGAATGGTTGAAAGCCGCGGATTACATCGTTAAAGGCGGAAACGACCAGGTCGTGCTCTGCGAAAGAGGCATCCGCACCTTCGAGCCCTCAACCCGAAACACGCTCGATTTGAACTCCGTCGCATATTTGAAAGCCCACACTTCGTATCCGGTGATCGTCGATCCGTCGCACGGAACGGGACGCCCGGAATTGATCGGCCCGATGTCGCTCGCCGCGATCGCCGCAGGCGCGGACGGCCTGATCATCGAAGTGCACCCTCGCCCGAAAGAAGCGCTTTCTGATGCGCACCAAGCGCTGAACTTCGCGCAATTCGAATCCATCATCACGCAAGCCGAGAAAGTAGCGAAAGCTCTCGGCCGCGAATTGGTATCGGCATGACTACTGAGACGAACACACAAGCACGACGCGGACCCGAAGCTGAAAAAATCCGGACGATGTTCGGAGAAATAGCCAAGGGTTATGACCTGGCCAACACCGTTCTGTCGGCCGGCATTCACCATCTGTGGCGGCGGGAACTCGTCAAATGGAGCGGCGCCCGCGAAGGACTGCGTGTTCTCGACTGCGCCACGGGAACGGGCGATCTTGCCATCGAGTTCAAGAAAGCCGTCGGCGCCAAAGGTAAAGTCATCGGCACCGATTTCTGCGAAGAGATGCTGATACCCGCTCCCGAGAAGGCCGCTAAACACGGTCTCGAAATCACTTTCGCGCAAGCCGACGTGACACAACTGCCCTATGAAGAGGCGTCTTTCGACATCGCGAGCATCTCGTTCGGAATCCGTAACGTGCAAGATCCGATCAAAGGTCTTTCGGAATTGGCGCGCGTCGTGCGTTCCGGCGGCGTCGTGATGGTATTGGAATTCGGACAGCCGCCGTCACCGATCGTGCGGAGAGCTTACGAGTTTTACTCGAAGAACGTGCTTCCGACGTTGGGGGGCCTGATTACGGGACGCAAACAGGCCTACGAATATCTCCAGGATTCGTCGGCGAACTTCCCCTGCCGGGAAGACTTCCTCGAAATGATGCGTTCAACAGGGCGGTTCGCTTCGTGCGAGTTCAAACCGCTCACCTTCGGCATCGCTTACATGTATAAAGGCGTCGTCCGTTAACGGCTGTGCGCGCGAATATCGAGTACCGGCTGTTTCGGCACCGAAGAAAGATCCACTTCTTCGCCTTCCGCAAGGAAAACCGGGGCGTCTTTCATTCCCAACCGTCCGATCATGGGAAGTTTCAACGCCGGTCTTAAAACATCCACTCCGAACGTCAAACCGAGTAAGTTCACTTCCACGCCCTCGGCCAGTCCAACAGTGACCCCCAATAGCCCCCAGAGAGAAAATTGCCCGCCGGTTCCGGATTCACTTAAGCCGACAAGGCGGCCGTCTTCGATCCAATCCTTACCGATCGCGTGCGGCGGAAGTTCAACGCCGATTTCCGGTGTTTTACGGAGAATGTATGAAATGAACGTATTGCTGTTCGGTCCGGGCCATGCACGGTACTCGTTTTGGTACGGATAGGTCCGGGCCGCTTCGCGGATTTTGGGAATCGCGCGCTCGGCCGCGGGGCCGCGTAAATCACGGAGGAGCTCCGGTTCATGACCGAACCAACGCGCGTCCGGGGTGCCCTCTTCCACGACGACGACCGGGAGTCCGCGCCACGCACGGAAACCGATGACCTGATAAACTTCATAAGATTTCGCGTCTTTTTCCTTCGTCGTGATCCATGAGTGAACGGCGAAATACTTCCGCCACCTGACCGTTCGCGCAGCATACACTTGCACGACGGCCCGAGGCTCCTCTTCGGGTTTCGGTGCGATTCCGGCGCTGCTGCGGTCGGCGGTCCGCCAATCAAAGGCGTCGCCGCTCACGGAAACGAAAAGCAAAAAGCCGGTGAAAACCAAAAGAATGGAATAAATGTAAAATCGGCGCATGTTGATTCAACATGCTACCATACAGTCGCGGTTTTGGCTCCGATTTGTCTTATCCGATACGGTCCGTTTTCATCCACAAGAGATGGTCGGCAAGTACGAGACACGCCATCGCCTCCAGTACCGGTATCGCCCGCGGCACTATACAGGGGTCGTGACGCCCTTTTTTCGCCACATCCAGAACGCTCGAGGTCGGTTTAAATCCGACCCGTAGGAGGATCTTTTCGCCCGTGGAAATACCTCCGCGAATCCCGCCGTAACGTTCCGCATCCGACGAGCGATGGAAACTCGAACCTTCGGCGTGAACCGCTTCAGCTCCGGCTCCGATTTCGACGGACGTCGTCGCACCCACGCTCATCATGGCGGCGCAAAGATCCGCCTTGAGTTTATGGAAAACGGGCTGCCCGAGTCCGGCAGGCACGCCATCGATATGGATTTCAGCCACACCACCGTAGCTGCGCCCCTCACGTTTCGCTTCTTGCAGTAAAGCTTCGACCTTGGTCTCCAATTCCCGCGACGGAAAACGGGCCACGAAGCTGTCGATGGCATCGGTGCGGGCCGGTAGAGACTCAAGATCCGCCTTCGTCAGCTCGTACGGACCAATCTGTCGGGCGAAACCGAGGATAGTGAAATTCGGCGCTAGCTCCTGCAAGATCATTCGCGCGACGGCTCCGCCCATCACGCGCGCCACCGTCTCTCGCCCCGAGGAACGCCCGCCACCGCGAGGGTCCGTGTGACCGAACTTCAATTTCCAAACGTCGTCGGCATGTCCCGGTCGCGGCTCCTGCGCGATCTTTTCGTAATCCTCACTGCGCGCATCGTGATTGCGCACGATGATCGCGATCGGCGTACCGAGAGTTTTCTCTTGGTAAACCCCACTCAACACTTCGGGACGGTCGGTTTCCCCTCGAGCCGAAACAACCGCACTGGAGCCGGGCCTGCGTCTTTCAAGTTCCGCGCGCAAAATATCTTCGCGCCAACGAATGCCGGCCGGCACACCGTCGATCACGGCTCCCAGCGCCGGACCATGGCTTTCGCCGAACGTGGTTAAACGCAATCGGTTCCCGAAAGAATTGGCTCCGCTCATGAAGTGGTTCTCCTCACCGCCCGCAAACTCGAAAACGGTTGAAAAGCGGTCCCATCGCAAGCGTCCCAGAAACGTCTTTGCCCCGCCGCCTGCGAACGGAACATCGCGAGTCCCGACACGTACCGGGCCCCACACTGGAGTGCGTACGCGCGACCGGTTGAATCTTCAGCATAACTCAAATCAAAAACGATTTCCGGTCTCCACGAACTCGGCGGCATCGGCTGTCCGTCGGCAATCCGTCCCGCCGCCCAGACGACGACTTCGGGGGAAAACTCAGCCGGTTCATAATGCTCCCGCGGCTCGCCCGTTCGCGCCGAATAGAGACGGGCTTGGGGCAGTTTCGTGCGCATCATTTCGAGCGTTCCGCCGCCGCCCCAAATCGCGGTGGCTTTCGAAACCGGCCCGACGGCCTCACGCCACGTATTGACGAAGCCTTCGTAATCCGTGTTCATGCCCTGCCAGCTTTCACCCGTGCGCACGAGCGTGTTAACAGCTTGCAAGCGGCAACTCAAGTCATCGCTCACGCGGCAGCTTTTATAAGCCAGCTCTTTCAAAGGAGAGGTGACCGCCGCCCAGCGCAAGCCCAATTCCTCGAGCGCTTGAATCGCGTCCGACCATTCATCGCGAGAAACTTCGATCGCGAAAACGGGAGCGTTTCTTCTTTCGAAAAACTCGCGATGTTCGAAGGGTGTGCGGCTATGGAAAACCGGTTGTCCCAAAACGGCCGCGAAGTTCTTCGGATTCTCAAGCATCCGGCGGCGAATCCAACGAAGAAGTGTCGGCTGGTCGGCGCTCGAGCCTTCGTCTTCACGGAAAAAGTTGAGAGTCAACCGGTTGCCGAGGAATTCGCGATACCAATGCCAACGGCCGTTGTCCGAACATGGCAAGAAAATACGCTGTTCGGGCTGTTCCAGGTACCAACGGTGGCCCTGTATGAGTTCGGCGAAATCCAAAACCGGAAGCGCGGCCTTAAGCCGCGTCGTCGGAGGCAGATCGCGCGGCAGCTCTTCCAGAACGGAGCGGAGAGACTGACCCGCTTTTCTTGCGTGGATCGAAAGAAAATCCGGCGCGCGCGAAATGGGAGACTTCATGCCGCGTTCGAGCGGCCAGTCGTACGCGCATCGGTGAGACTCAACAATGCCCGCCGTTTCCTTCTCTTTCGCGGGGTCACGGAAACTGATAAGAACCCGCTCAGACGGAAGATGCTTCAAGGCCGACGCCATCTCTTCGCGCGAGAGCAGGTCGTCGCGAAGTTCAAACCATCTCACACCCCACTCGACACGCTTTTTCAGCCAGTCGCTGAGCCGCTTGTCCGAACGGAAAAGCCACGGACGGACCGTGACGGCGCCGCCCAAATCGCGGTATTCCTCGATGAAAAACGCGCGCTCGCCCGGATCAGTGGCGTCAGTTCCCTCATCAATCCACAAAACTTCGTCCGCACGGGCCGCGAAAGCTTCTTGTCTCGCGTCGTAGCGCTCCTTGAACTCCACGAGCGGATGAACATCCGGATTCAAACGGGGGCGATCGGTGAAAATACGACCCGATTCATCGGTCGTCCGACGAACCCACAAGGCTTTCCACAGCGGCGAGAGCACGCGGGTGTCGAAGCCGGCCCCTAATGCGAGAAACACGTCGCCCGCAAACAACTCGGTTTCCTTTTCAAGGGCGGAGAACGTTTCCCGCTCGATGCGCCGGAAAGCTTCTTCCCCTTCGGTCTTGAAAATGTCGGAGATTTCCCGCCCCGTCCTTTCCGCGATGGTCTTGTCGAGATCCAAGCACAGCACCGCGCGACCCGCATCACGGTAATAGGTTTCGATGCGAGCGAGCAGCGACGTCTTGCCGACACCACGATGTCCGATGAGAGCAGTTCTCATATGTCCCCCTCTGCGATCGACCAAAAGTCGGGAAAACTCTTGTTCACGACGTCGCGATGTTGAATCTCAACATCGGCGCCGGCGGCTCGAGCGACAGCGGCCGCCATCGCGAGCCTGTGATCGTGATCGGGGTCAAAGGCGAAGCCGCCGCGTGGCCCCGATCGAAGACCTTGAATCTCCATGCCGTCGGTCCTTTCGATGACCTCGGCTCCCATCAACCGCAGAAGTTCCGCCGTTTTTTTGATCCGGCTCGATTCTTTATGCGCCAAATGAGGAGCCCCCGTGAGAGACGAGTTGCCCCCGGCAAGCGCACATAAAACTCCCAACACCGGAAAGAGATCCGGCATTTCGCGCAAATCCCTTCGAATGGGACGCAAACCGCGCTCTTTCGTACGCGAAACCGTGAGCACGCGGTCGCGCTCCGAAACGTCACAACCCATTGCCGCGAGAATCTCAGGGAAAGCGGCGTCGGGCTGCAGGCTGTTTTCGCCCGGCCAATTCTCGATTTCCGCGCGGCCACCGCTGGCCACCGCCAAAGCGGCGACGGCAAACGCGGAACTGACATCGATTTCGCAATCGTAAACAGGAACTTGAACGCGGGCTCCCGCCGGCAAAACCACGCCGCCGTTTTCTTTACGCCAATTCATGCCGGCACGACGAACCGTCTCGAGTGTCATGGCGAAATAACTTTCGCTCACTCGTTCTCCCGAAAAAGACAGGCGGAGGGGACGGTCGAGATTCCAGGCGTTGAGAACGACCGCGCTCGCAAATTGGCTCGAGACCCCGCGTGCGACTTCAAGACCGTCTTCGGGAATTTTCCATCCATCCCCTTCAATGACCATGCGGTCCGGAAACATTTCAACGCGACAGCCGAGTTGCTCGAGCACACGGATCAATTCGCCTTGCGGACGCTCAAACAAGCGAGGCGTTCCCTTCAAAACATGGCGTCCCGGCATGCGTGCCGCTTTGAGAGCTAAGAAACGCAAAGTCGTTCCGGCCGCTCCGCAGTCGGCGGCCTCGCCGGCTTGAAGGCTGCGCAAGGCTCCTTTCATCTTCTGCACATCATCGGCATTCGAATCGCCTCGGATTTCCAAGCCTAGCTCGTAACTGCGTATGATTAGAAGACGGTTAAGCAAAGACTTCGAAGCCGGAACGGTCCCGCGGAATTGAAATGGATGTTTCACCGGAACCGTCTTCATCGCACCAACCCTTGTCGACGGGCTTCGTGAACGATGTCGTCGATCGCGACATTCACCCTCTCGCCTTTGCCGAATTTCCTCAAGAAGATGAAGGTGATTTCGTCGCGCGCATCGCGCTTCTTGTCCTGGATGAGCAAGGAACGGAACGCCTTCTCACTGAGCGGGTTCGGTGTTGCTTTCTTTAATCCGCAAGGTCCTTCGAGCAAGGCACGGGCCCGATCCGCATCCTGGTTCGACAGCATCTTGCGTTTCTCACTGAATTCCAACGCGAAGAAAAGTCCTTGTGCGACGGCCCGTCCGTGCGCCCACCCGTAGGCCGCTTCCAGGACATGTCCGACCGTGTGGCCGAGATTGAGAAGCTGACGGATACCCGTTTCTTCATACGGGTCGCGCCGGACGATCTTAAGTTTACTCTCGATCGCGTACGGCAAGAACTTCCAGATGAGACGCTCGTTCCGCAGACGCGTGCGCTCGAGTTCGTGCGTCCAGGCGCCCCCGTCGATCAAGGCGATTTTCGCAAGCTCCGCCAGCGCTTCTTGGGCCCGCTCCAGCGGCTGTGCTTCGAGTAGTGAGCGAACGAGAACCACTCGCGCGGCGGGATAAAAAGTTCCGAATTGGTTTTTCGCCCCGTTAGCGTTCAAAGCCGTTTTCCCGCCGTGGCTCGAGTCGACTGCCGACAGCCACGTGCTCGGCATATGAACGAGAGGAACACCCCGTTTGTAAACGCTCGCGAAGAATCCGGCGAAATCACCGACCGATCCTCCGCCCGCGGCGATCACCGACATTCTCCGCGAAGGAAGAGACGAAGCGATCCGGGAAATTTTCTTCGCGTGCCCGGGGAACGCGTCGAGATCCTTGAGCGCCTCGCCGGATCGAACTCCATAACGGAAAGGGAATTGCCTGAGCCAAGCCTGAAACTCGGGCGAAACACGCGTAAGGCGCAGATCGAAAATGACAAGCGACTGACCGGGATCAACGATCCCTTTCGCCTCTGAAAAGTCTTTAAAAAAGATCAGCTTGGCCCCCGACATAGGCCCGCATTCTGCGACCCAGTGCGGAAAATGTAAAGCACCGATCAAACGGGAGAAACTCGCGCTGAGTCAGAGGGATCAGGCGTGTACAAATGACACGCGCATTCGCGACTTTTGACCTCAAAAAGCGGCGGCCGACGCTCTCGGCAAACCGCCATCACCCGCGGGCAACGGCTTTGGAAAGGGCACCCCACGGGCGGATTGAGCGGTGATGGCAGCTCACCTTCAAGCGTCAGTTGGCCGTTCAAAGCCTTGTCAAAATCTGGGTGGCTCGCCAAAAGTGCCTTTGTATATGGGTGTTGAGGATCGAACAAGACTTTCTCCCGCGAACCCAACTCCATCACCTGCCCGAGATACATCACGAGCACGTCGTCAGCGATATGACGGACGAGCGATAAATCGTGCGAGATGAATAAATAGGTGAGCCCGAATTCGTCTTGCAGATCCATCAAGAGGTTCAGCACCTGGGCTTGGATGGAGATATCGAGAGCGGAAACCGGTTCGTCGCAAATCAGTAGCTGGGGCTTCAAGATGAGGGCGCGCGCGATGCCGACTCTCTGCCTTTGGCCGCCGCTCAGCATGTGCGGATAACGTTCTTCAAACTCCGGTCTGAGACCCACTTTCGCCATCATGGCCTTCGCACGTACCCGAATCTCGTTTTTCGAAAACCCGCCGGCGATCACCAATGGCTCCGCGATGAGATCAATCACTTTCTTACGGGGATTAAGCGAAGAATAAGGATCTTGAAAAATCATCTGGACGTTCCGCCACCATTCGCGGACCGGAATGTCCTCCAGCCGCCGGCCTCCCAAACGGATTTCTCCGCCCGTGGGCTTCTCGATCCGCATGAGGCATTTGGCGAGCGTACTTTTTCCGCAACCGGATTCGCCGACGATGGCCAGGGTTTTTCCCTTTTGCAGCTGGAAGCTCACGCCGTCGAGAGCCCGCACGAAGGCTTTCCCTCGGAAAAGACGGCGCACTTCGTACGTCTTGCTCAAGTTTTTGACTTCAAGAAACGGCGTCTCGGACACGCGATCGCTCCTCCTCACTGCGGCTCCAGCGGACGATGACATTTCACATCCACCTCACCGACCTTCTGCTTTTCCGGCGGCTTTGTACGACATTCCTCATCGGCGAACTCACAACGTGGATGCAGTTGGCATCCCGTGGGCCTCTTCAATAAATCGGGCACTACGCCGGCAATCGTCGGAAGCCGCGAGCGAAAGGCCGCGTTCTCTTGGCGCCCGGGCAACGAAGCGAGCAGCGCCCGCGTATAGGGATGCCGTGGCCGGTAAATCACTTCGTCCTTTGGACCCTTTTCCAGCGCGTGCCCGGCATACATCACCAAAATCTCGTCGGCCATCTGCGCGACAACCCCGATATCGTGCGTAATGAGAATAAGACCCATTCCCCGCTCTTTTTGAATTTTCTTAAGAAGCGCCAGGATCTGCGCCTGTATGGTCACATCGAGAGCGGTCGTCGGCTCGTCGGCGATCAGAAAATCCGGTGAACACGCGATTGCCATAGCGATCATTACTCTTTGAGCCATTCCTCCCGATAACTGGTGAGGATAAGAAGAAAGACGTATTTCCGGATCAGGAATCCCAACCCATTTCAACAATTCAACAGCACGGGCGCGTAAATCATCTTTCACACCGTGGGCCGTCATCGCCTCTTCAAGCTGAAAACCGACAGTAAAACTCGGGTTCAAACTCGTCATCGGATCTTGGAAGATCATCGCCAGGCTTTCGCCGCGGATCCTTTGAAGTTCCGACTCGCTTGCGCACAGGAGGTCCTGGCCGTCGAGCCACACATGCCCCGAAGTGACGCGCGCATTCGGAGGTAAAAGGCCCATGATCGCGAGACTCGTCACGCTTTTGCCGGAACCGGATTCGCCGACAATACCCAGCGTGCGTCCACGCTCAAGCGTGAAACTGAGGTCTTCGACGACGCTCATTCGTCCGCGCCGTGTTTCGAAGGAAACGCTCAAGTTCTCGACTGTCAGCACTCGCGCCTCCTTACTTCTGCAAGCGCGGATCGAGCGCGTCGCGCAGCCCGTCACCTAAAAGGTTGAAACCTAAAACGAGAATCAAAATGCAAAGCCCAGGAAGAGTTACCAGCCATGGCGCCGATTCGATGAACGAACGCGCGTCCGAAAGCATCGTGCCCCATTCGGCCGTCGGCGGTTGGGCTCCCAAACCGAGGAATCCGAGAGCTGCGACATTTAAAATCCCATCGCTGAAACCAAGAGTTCCCTGAACAATCACCGGCGCCATACAATTGGGAAGAATATTGATAAAAATCTGCCGCATAGGACCGGCTCCGAACGTTCGCGAAGCGATCACGTACGGTTTGCTTTTTTCAACCAACACTTGCGCGCGCACGAGCCGCACGAACCCGGGAATCACGGTTATACTTACAGCCAAGATCGCGTTCACGAGGCTCTGCCCGAGCACCGTCACGACCACAATGGCGAGCAAGATCGAGGGAAGCGACATCAAAATATCCATCAGCCGCATGATGACCGCATCGATCCATCCGCCCGCGTAGCCCCCGACCAAACCGAGTAACGTTCCAACCGCGAGAGAGACCACAACAACCAAGAAGCCGACCGCCATCGACACCCGCGCACCGTAAATCAAGCGACTTAAAAGATCGCGCCCGACATCGTCGGTACCGAGCCAAAAGCCAGGCTCACCGCCTTCGCTCCAAAAGGGTGGCTTCAACAAAGCGCCGTCGGAAATCAGCGCGGGATCATAGGGCGCAATCCACGGTGCCGCGATTGCGAGAAATGCGAAAAGGGCCACGATCGCAAGACCGACGACGGCTCCGCGGTTGCGGCTGAACACGAACCAAAATTCCCCGAAAGACGAAGGAGCGGTCATCGGACTCTCAACGGCGCCACCAGAACTCATAAACGACCTCGCAAGCGCGGATTGGCCCACGCATAGGCGACATCCACCAGAAGGTTCACCACGATCACCGCGAGCGAAATCAAGAGAATCCCGCTTTGCACGACGGGGTAATCGCGCGCGAGAACACTTTCAACAAGCCATCTCCCGATCCCGGGCCAAGAGAAAATAGTTTCCGTGAGCACGGCGCCCGTCACAATCGATCCCGCCATAAGACCAACGACGGTGATAACGGGCACCAAGGCGTTCCTGAGACCATGCACGAAGATGACACGCATACGGCTCAAGCCTTTGGCGCGCGCCGTGCGCATATAGTCTTCGCCGAGCACTTCCAACATGCTCGAACGCGTCATGCGCGCCACGGTCGCAAGCGGGATGGTCCCAAGTGCGATGGCGGGCAAGACCAGATGAACGAGGGCACTCTTAAACGCCGGCCATCCTTCGCCCGCCTTCCAAACATCGATAAGAAGAAAACCGCTCCACGGCGGCACATCGTAGGCGAAGTCGATTCGTCCCGAAACGGGCGTGAGCCCGAGTTTGACCGAGAAAAATAAAATCAAGATGAGGCCCCACCAGAAAATCGGCATTGAGTAGCCGACCAGCGAAACTGACATCAAGGCGTAGTCGAAGAGCGAGTTGCGTCTGACGGCGGCGACCACACCGAGAGGAATTCCAATGAGGACCGCAAGAGAAAGCGCGATAAGGCCGAGTTCGAGCGTCGCCGGGAAACGGTCCATGAACTCATGCCAAACCGGTTGCCCCGAGACGATGGACTCGCCGAAGTCGCCGTTCAGCGCGTTTTTCAAGAAAAGAAAATATTGCGTCGTAAGCGGCCGGTCGAGACCGTAGCGCGCCCGCATCTCGGCATAAACTTCCGGAGAAGCCCCGCGCTCGCCGATCATGTGCAAAACCGGATCGCCCGGCACCAAGCGAATGAGGCCGAAAGCAATAACGGTGGCACCGATCAATGTCGGAATCGCCACCCCTAATCGTCTCAACAGAAAAGCAATCACTTCAGGCTGACACCGTAAAAGGAATCGGTTCCAAACGGGCTCATTCTGAAGCCCTCAACATTCTTGCTCATCGCCCGGAACATGCGCGCGTGCGCCAGCGTGACCCAAGGAACACTCTCCTTAAAAATCTGCTGCGCTTCCTCATAAAGGCGGGCGCGCTTCTGCTGGTCGGAGATCGTCCTGGCCTCGGAGATGAGCCGCTCAAATTTTTTATCACACCAACGCGCGTAATTACTACCCGACTTCGCAGCCCCGCAGCTGAGGAGCACGTTTAAGAAATTATCGGGATCGCCGTTATCACCCGTCCACCCCATCTGGATCATGTCGTGTTCGCCCTGACGAGCTTTGTCCAAATAAGTCGTCCACTCGTAGGAAACGAGGTTCACTTTAATGCCGACCTTCGCGAGATCGGCCTGCATCATCTCGGCCATTTTCTTACCATTGGGATTGTACGGACGGCTCACGGGAATCCACCAGAGGTTCGCCGTAAAGCCGTTCGGATACCCCGCCTTGGCTAAAAGCTCTTTGGCCTTCTCCGGGTCGTAGGGATAGTCCTCGATTTTGTCATTGTACGACCACATCGTCGGAGGAATCGGATTTTTCGCCACGCTGGCGTTGCCCAAATAAATGGCTTCGAGATAAGCCGCGCGGTTCAATGCCATGTGGATCGCGCGACGGACTTCGACCTTATTAAACGGCGGCTTTTCGACATTGAGGGCGAGATAGCCCACATTCAAGCCGTCTTGCTCAAGCACCTTGAGCCGGCTGTCGGCCTTCAAAGCTTTGATATCGGCGGGCGGAGGTTCCGCGATCAAATGACATTCCCCCCGTCTGAGCTTCTGCACGCGCACGGTCGGTTCTTTGGTGATCGCGAAAACCAGGCGGTCGATTTGCGGCTTTCCTTCAAAGTAGTCAGGGTTCGCCTCGAAACGAATATCGGA
>CALBDW010000068.1 GCA_937927435.1 uncultured Bdellovibrionales bacterium | reverse complement strand
GAAGATATCGGCGAGCTCGCTCAACACTTCATTGATACGGAACGGCCGAAGCGAAACAAGACCCTGAGCGATGACGCGATCTCAGCGCTCAAAGAACATAACTGGCCCGGTAACGTCAGGGAGCTCAAGCGGGTTTGCGAGCAGCTTTGTTTGTACGCACCCTTACCCGTCATCAGACGCGAAGACGTTCTCAAAGTGCTCCCGGCAACCGCTTCACCTCGCGGAATTTCGACTAATGCCGTGAATCTCGAGGCGGGGCTCAATGAGCTTTTAAGCGCTTATGAAGCCGAATTGATCCGTTTGGCGCTCGCGCGCAAGAACGACGTCGACGAAGCCGCATCTTTACTTAAAATTTCCCGCTCAAGCTTATATAAGAAGATGAAAGACTATAACATCGACTCGCGAGGAAACTGATTTATGCATTCCGAAAGCTTGTGGGCGGACCCCGTCTATCGTGAAACTGCGGCGATCGTACTCGGGTTCCTGCTCGTTTTCGGCGTTGTGATGTTCTTTTTCCGTAATCGGAATAAGCACACGCAAGCGTCCTGGGCGAGCCTGAAAAGCTGGCTTTTCGCGGCTCCGATTCTTTTTATCCTTTGCGGACTGCCGCCCCCTTGGCCGCTATTTGCTTTGGTCGGCGTTGCAATCATGGGAGCGAAGATTTTCTTTCAAATGATGGGGATGTACCATCGCAGTAACTTCGTCTGGGCGACCTACGCGGGTCTTGCCGGGCTTGCGGCCGCAATCCATTTCAACCAGCCGCGCCTCTACGACATCGCGCCAATGATCTTTCTCGGCGTGATCTGCTTGATCCCGATTCTCCGGAACTCGCCGAAACAAATGATCCAGTACATCAGCTTGACGCTGATGTGTTTCAGTTTTCTCGGCTGGGCGTTCATGCATCTGGGCTGGATCTGGGATCTGCCGGGCGGACCCTACATGGTCATTTATCTCATCATTCTAACGGAAGTTTGCGATAACCTTCACGTCACCCTGAGCCGGCACATGGGCAAAATCAAAATGTTCTCCCGCATTTCTCCTAAACGGAACTTGGAAGCCGGCATCGTCTCATTTGTGCTGACGATTTTCCTGGCCTGGGGATTACGACATCTCCTGCCCGTGCGGGCGGCGCCATATTGGATCGCGTCGGGGCTTGTCGCCGCCTGGGGAGGAAGCTTGGGAGACCTTGTGCTCTCCGTGATTCGCCGGGACTTGGGGATCAAGGACGTCGGTCAATTCATCATTGGCCGTGGCGACTTCCTCACCATTATGGACCGCATGATCTTCGTCGCGCCGATTTTCTACTACGTTATGTGGTATCTTCTGACCGTCGCGAAAGTCGGGCTGGCGTGAGGATATCGACATGAAGATGAAAGAGTGGGATTACGAAAACGAACAGTGGATGCGGCTGCCTTCGCACCTGAAACATCTTCCCCTGTTCACACGGCATTTCGACCTCACAAGCCTCGTCTTGCGCACCTTGTGGTCGATCATCCTCAAATATTTCTTTTTCAGATTTTATATCCGGCTCGAAGTGAAAGGAGACTTCCACGAGATCTACAAAAACTATCCTCGTCTTCTGATCATTTCAAACCATGCGAGTCACTTGGATGCGATTTCGATCGTAGCTGCCATTCCGTTCCGATACTGGCTCGACGTCTATATCACGGCCGCGAAAGACTATTTCTTCACGAATCCCCTGTTCACATTCTTTTCGAAGCATTGCTTAGGAGCGATCCCAATCGACCGAAAAGACAAAAAGAGCGAGGCCGTCTCGCTCTGCATCACTCTCCTTGAAAAACTCGATCGCATTTGGCTGATCGTTTTTCCGGAGGGAACGCGATCGAAAGACGGCTACATCCACAATTTCAAACGCGGCGTCAGCCTCTTTTCCGAAAAAACCGCGACGCCTCTTCTTTTCCTTTATCTTGAGGGTGCAAGCGGGTTATGGCCCAAGGGGCGCATTTTCGCAAAACCTGGAAAACTCACGCTTCATATCGGTCCGGTTCATCCGCCCGCGCCGATCGAGATGATCTACGAACATTACCGCGATTGGGTAACGAAGATTAACCCGCATGCCTTCAAGGATCTCGCGGAAGAACAAGGGGCGAATTGACCTCACGCTTTAGACCGAAACAATCACCTTGCCACGCACTCTCCCCGACTCAACGTGCGCGACAGCATCGTTCGCATTTTCGAACTTATACACGCGGTCGACAACGGGCCGAATGGAACCCTCCTCAATCAGTTGAGAGATTCTCTCGAGCGCTTCGCCGTCTGGATGCATGACGTGGTAAATGTACCGCACGCTTCTGAGCGCGGCCTTCAAGGTTGTCGGCAAGCCCAGAAGTCCCGCTCCCAATTGGACAGGAAGACCCAACCCCGCCTCGCGAGCGAAGGACGCCGTCGGCGGTCCCACGATCGACGCGAGGACCCCTCCACGCTTCAACACCGCGAAGGCTTTCGCTTGGGTTTCGTCACCCATGGTATCGAAGAAAATGTCGATATCAGAAACACATTGAGAAAAATCTTGAGTTTTGTAATCGATGACCTCATCCGCCCCGAGATTCTTCACAAACGCCACGTTCTTCGTACTCGTGTTCGCGATGACATAGGCACCGAAGCTCTTCGCAAGCTGGATCGCGAAAGAACCGACTCCCCCCGAGCCGGCCGCAATGAACACCTTCTGGCCCTTCTTGATCTTCGCGCGATTTACAAGCACCTGCCAGCTTGTGAGTCCCACGAGCGGAATGCCGGCAGCTTCCTCAAAAGAAATATTCTCCGGCTTTTTCGCCAACGCGCTTTCTTTAACAGCAACAAACTCCGCCAATGTCCCCATCGACTCTTGAGGCGGACGAGTGTAGACCTCGTCACCCACCTCGAACTTTGAAACTCGACTTCCCACTGCGGTAACAACTCCCGCGCAATCTTGGCCGAGAATAAATGGGAAGCGGACACTCATCACCGACTTCAATTGCCCGCTTCGGATTTTGAAATCGAGCGGGTTAACGCTCGCGGCCTTCACTTGGATAAGAACTTCGTCCTCACGCGGTTGAGGTTTGGGAAGGTCCATCATCCTGACAACGGAGTTGTCGCCATATGTTTCGATCGCCCAAGCTTTCATCGTTTCGTTCCAGTTAAGTCGTCGTCGTGTGGATGGGAATTCTTACGCCCGGCTCACGCTCTTAAGCGCCTGTCCTTTTCTTGAGTGTCGGAGAATAACCAACACGAAAAGCGCAGGGGCTAGAGATCGGTGAAATGGCGATCCCGGCACGATTCGAAC
>CALBDW010000067.1 GCA_937927435.1 uncultured Bdellovibrionales bacterium | reverse complement strand
AACTCTATTTGCGCGAGGACGGTCTTCAGATCGCGGATGATCAGCTGGTGATGAGTAATGGCAAGATTGGCCTTGGTGTTTTGAGTCCAATAGCTCGCCTTGATGTCGCTGGTAGCATCAAAATTGCGGATGGTGGCGAAAACTGCTCGAATGCGGCACATGCTGGGATGATCAAGTATTTTAACCAAGCTCTGCATTTTTGCGATGGAGTCACTTGGAAGACACTGGGTGTGAGTGGCTCTGGGGTTACAAGCCTTAATGGTTTAACAAACGCGACTCAGACACTTGAGGTGAGCACTTCTGGCTCGGCTCTAGAGTTTGTTTCGGATCCGGGGTCCGGCAAGCACACGCTTCATATCCCAATGGCATCTACTTCCACGGTGACAGCTGGGTTGATTTCAAATGCAGACTACCAGGAGCTTAAAGAAAAACTATCGGATTCACTTCCCGAAGGTCATATTTTCGTTGGTGACTCTTCGAATAAGGCAGCGACGGTCGCGGTTTCAGGTGATCTTGAGTTCGATAGTGTGACGGGTGCGTTTAGGGTCAAAGGGATTCGAGAAAGAACGGTTTCCGCGCTCCCGCCTCAAGACGGTCAGGTTTTAAAGTTTGATGCGGGTACGAACACGTGGGCTCCGTCGAACGTGAGTGTGAGCGATCTTAAGACTGTGGGTGGGGTTTCTCAATTTGCTGCCGCTAGTTGCAGTGCGGAGCAAACACTCTCCTGGAGTTCCGCGACCGACCAGTTTATCTGTCAGAATATCGAGATTTCAAAGAGCCAGATTACGGATCTTGGGACCTTGGGCTCGATGGCGTCTGAGGAGAAAGAGGATTATCTAGCAAAAGCGAATAATCTCTAGGAACTCACGGATAATGCCGCCGCTCGAGCGAATCTTGGGATTTCTGCGCTCGGGGAGTTGCTGGTCACCGCCGAAGATGCAGACAAGGCTCGTGCGGACCTCGAGGCTATGAAGTACGTTGCTCCCGAGAACGATGGTCATATTTTGAAAGTTGAAAATGGAGACTGGGGGAGCGCGCCGCTCAGTTTGACTGGTTCAAACTTCGGTACACAAACGAAGAATCATGTGTTTGCGGCTCCGGAAAGTTCAGACGGAACTCCGTCGTTCCGCGCCCTTGCTCCGGCTGATATTCCGATCCTCCCGGCATCGAAAATCACGTCAGGTACGTTGAGTGGTGCTCTCATGCCGGCGTTTTCAGGTGACATCACCACTAACGCTGCCTCCACAAACGCGACTGTGACGGGGCTTCAAGGTCGAAGTGTAGCTTCGACCGCGCCGGCGACAGGTCAAGTGCTCAAATGGGATGGTTCGAAGTGGACGCCGGCAGAGGACGTACAGGGAACCGGAACGGTAACACAAATTACAACCGGATCGGGTCTCACGGGAGGTCCGATTACGACAAGCGGTGAAATAGCGATTGCAGCAGGTGGCGTTGAAACTTCGCATCTTGCCGATGGCGCGGTTACCGCGGCGAAGATCGCCAACGGAGCCGTGACCGATGAAAAAATCGCTGAGGTCTCAGATACGAAACTGGCAGGAACGATCAAAGTGGTATCGGGCAAGGTCGGAATTGGTACGACGAATCCCGAAGCGAAGCTGGATGTCGATGGCACCATTCAAGCGGAAACGCTCGTATTGATGGGTGGGGTTAGAATTGGCAGCGGAGCGACCGTCTGCAACCATAAAATGGAAGGCACGATCAGGTATAACTCAGAGAAAAAGAATATCGAGTTTTGTAATGGATCGTTTTGGATTGTGGCGGGTGATGAAAGTGTCGCATGCCCTGAAGGCTATATTCCTGTGCCCGGTAATCCCGAATACAATACGACGGATTTCTGTGTCGCGAAGTATGAGATGAAAGATGTCGGCGGAGTTGCGACTTCGCAAGCGTCCGGAACTCCATGGGTGTATATCAGTCGGAATCAGGCGCGAACCCAGTGTGAGAACCTCGGCCCCAGATATTCGCTGATTACCAACGCTCAATGGCAGACGATCGCTCGAAACATAGAGCAAGTTGCCGAGAACTGGCAAACTGGCGTGGTTGGTGATGAAACTCTAAATAAAGGGAATAATAACGGAAGTAAAGCCTTGGAGGCGAGTGATAATGATGATGATGCCTGCTTCGGGATGGGACTAAACTGTTCAAGTGGCTGGAATGTTAAGCGGCGGACGCACGTCCTCTCGAACGGTGAAGTAATCTGGGACTTTGCCGGTAATGTGAGAGAGTGGGTTTACGACGATTACGTCAACTTACAATTGGAATCGGATATCAGCGAGGCATGGAACGACTTCAGTTCGCTAAGTGAAACGAACCGACGCATATTGGGCCCGTCTGAAGGGGGTTGGGATTACGCAAAAGGAATTGGAAAGATTTGGGGAGGAAAGGGTGGAGCGATCGCCCGGGGTGGCCACTGGGGTGATAAAGAGCGTGCCGGTCTCTACGGTACGGTTCTTAACTACGGGCCAACGAACGCCTCGAATGAGACCTTTGGTTTCAGGTGTGTCTTTGTTCCTTAATTGCGTTGTTTCCCGCAAAGAGGAGGTCGCTGCGGATCCCAAAGGCGAGAAAACTTATGCGGGGCCGAAAGATCCGCGATGAGATTTTGGCCGGTAAGGGGATCTGCAGATGCGGCGGTGGCCTCCTCAGTTCAAATCGTTAACCACCGCGATGTATGGCAGGTTCCGATAGTAGCCCTGGTAGTCAAGGCCGTAGCCGACGACGAATTCGTTCGCGATCTCGAAACCGACGAAGTCGGGCCTGAAATCGGTCTTCAAAGCCATCGGTTTGAACAAAAAGGCTGCCGACATCAGACGCTTCGGGTTGCGCGCTTGCAGCGTTTTTTTCAGAAACGACATCGTTAGGCCCGTGTCTACGATGTCTTCGACCAGGAGAACGTTCTTACCTTCAATCGAGTGGGTAAGGTCCAACGTCATGCGGACTTCTCCCGAAGACTTCGTGTCGTTACCGTAGCTCGAGCAGCCGATGAAATCCGTGCGGATGTCCGCGTCGATGTGGCGGATCAGGTCGGAGAAAAAGACGAAAGAACCCTTCAAGACGCAAACCGCGATGAGATCTTCCTGGGCACATTTTTCTGTTATTTCGGCGCCCAGCTCTTGAATACGGGTCGCAATTTTCTTTTCGTCGATCAATTTTGAAAGTTTGAGCGAATCCATTCTTTGAAAATCCTTTCGTCGTCAAACGAACGAGTTATTCATGATTTCCCCGAAGCCGCCTCCACCCGGAACGATGTAGTGGTGGTCATTAAGACCTTTTTCTTCATCCCACCGCGCTCCCGGGATCGCTTGAAGCACGTTCGGATGTGAGAGCCCTCGATCAAGGCGGATCGCGTAGACGATCAGATCCTTGTGTCTCGACAATACATTCTTCAGGTATTCGGGGGTTACGATCAAGTGAAGGGCGATATACTTAGCCGCTTTTCCACCGATCGTCTCTTTGTAAAGGTCGAGTGCGGCGTTCAAGGTATTGCCCGTGGCTCCCATCGGGTCGGGGAAAAGAACGAGGGCGCCTTCGACATCGCCGCCGATTTTCGCTCCAGCCATGGCCGCGCCCGTCACCTGGTGAGTTTCATTGGTCAAGCGCGACGCGAGGATATGGTCCTGGCGGACGTTCTTCGGTTCGACGAGATTGTTCAGGAGTTCATAGCAAATATGGCTCGGGTACGTGCCTGCACGCGCCAAGTTGACCGTGACGACTTTTGTGTCTTCCGCCAGAACTTCGGTTTCGAGCAAGACGTCGGGATGTTGGAGGGTCATCCGCGTCGGAACGCGGACTTTGCGGCGCGGGAATTCGGCATTGATAACCGTTTCCAAAAGGCCGCGATAGAGGAAGTTCACGAGGTAATTGATCTGCGGCTGAAACGTCTCGGGCGAGCAAAGTCGCGCGAGCCATGTGTTCAAACAAGGGTCGTTGAGGATGTGAACGTTCGGCCCGTAAAGATGTTCGATTTCGCTCATTCGAAACGTCATTTCGTTCCCTCTCGTCCTTAAACCGTGTGATGCGCGCTCAATTCGTTTCTCGCTCGGTCATGGACCGAGTCCATCGTGGCGTACGCGAGATCGGGCGTGAAGCATTGGCGGCAGCGCGGTTCGTACAGGCTCGAGTCGCCGATCAGGATGGATTCGGCGCTTTTCACCAAACGCTGAGTGCGCGAGGCGGTTTGGCCGCACACGACACAAACGGCGTGAAGCTTCTTGACCGTTTCCGCGATCGCCATGAGTTCTGGCATGGGATGGAAGGGGTCGCCTTTCCAGTCGGTATCGAGCCCGGCCACGATGACTCTCAAACCGCGGTTGGCGAGATCGTTGACGACATCGACGAGTTCGAAGTCGAAAAACTGAGCTTCATCGATCCCGATCACCTGAGTCGTCGGCCGTAGGTGACGGTAAATTTCCTCGGCGCGCTCAATGACCGTCGAGGGGAAGAGAGTACGGTCATGGCTGGCGACGTGATCGGCGCTATAGCGGTCGTCGATCCGGGGCTTGAAGGCTTGGATCTCCTGCCGAGCGAACTGGGCCCTGCGCAAAAGCCGGATCAATTCTTCAGTCTTGCCGCTGAACATACTTCCCACAATGACTTCGACCTGACCGAGCCGGTTTGACATGATTTCGTTGTGCATGGAGCCCCTTCCAGTGGACCTCCTAAACTGGCTCACTTACGTCTGTAAGTTGAGTCAGTTCAGTTGTTTTCGTGGTTCGAGACAAACGTACCCCACGAGGACCCGGCGGTCACTCGATGCGCGCATGGTCAAAGTGGTGAAAGGGGGTTATTGCGGCTCGATGGCGATCAGGAGGTCCGTCAGATTGTTCCGGTAAGGTTCGCTTGAGAGGATTCGAAGAACCTTGATCGGATCGTAGAACTGGCGTTCTTCACGCGTGTTCGCCCGTTTCCCGAAAAGAGCGCCCGTGATGAAGGCGCCGCCTGAACGCGGAATGGAAATGGTTTCGGGCGTCGGCACGACGAACGCTTCGATGTCCGCGCCTTCACGCAAATAGCGCAAGATACGCAGATGCACCTGGGTGCTTGTTTCGTCGTAATCGCTCGGAGTCAGCTCAATCACAAAGCCCACGAATTGGCCTGTCGCCACCTCTCTTTGGCCGCCATAAAATTCCACGGGTTGACCGATTTGGACGGAGCGGGTGCTTGAGTCGAGCATTTCCCAGTATTCTGTCGTTTGCAGCGCGCGTAAGCGATTTGCCGCTCGGGGAATCACGCTGACCGTTACCGGGCCGATTGAGGTTGTGCTGTTCGGATCGGCACTAGCAATCGTCGCAATGAGTTCATTGATCGCGCGTCGGGAAACAGCGGCGAATGTGACTCGCGCGCTTTGCGGAGGAACGACCGTCGCGCTCGTGGTTGTGGTTGTGGCCGTCATGGCATCGGGCGCGGCATTGACGGTCGCTTCGTCTTCTTCGGGAGTCTCAGCCGCGGTGGGAGGTGCGGCTAAAGTCGCGGCTGATTCGCCGGTCCTTACGACATCATTTGTTGATGGAGCTTCGGAAGCTGGCTCATTGCCTTCGGAAGAAGACCGGGACTCCGTTTGGGTTTCGGGCGGTCGAGAGGCAATCGTGCGCGTTTGTTCACTCGACGACGGGTTTTCCGCCAGACGACGATTGACGGTTTGTGTGCTGTGAGCGCTTTCGATTTCAGCAAGACGTTCCGCCAGTTCTCTTTGCCGCTGCTGGCGGGCGTAGGAAAAGACGATCGTGATGGTAACGGCGAGAACGAAGAGCTGGAAGACGGTGCTACCCGCGAGACGCCGCAAGAAGGGTTTACGGGCAGGCTGAAAGTTCAGCATGTCCACGCCACATCTAGCGCAGTATTGATCTTCGGGTTGTGAAAACCCGCAACGCGGGCAGTTCACCATCATGCGGGGAAAATCTCCTTCCCTTCTCGTGTGGCGCGGTGCTGCAGCCAGTAGATGAATCCAGTAGGACCTTATTGGGCATCGATATCAAACAGTCTATCTATTTGATATCCTTTGCCTAATACGAGTCTAACACGCCTTGACAGGCAATCTCAAAAAGAAAACCGGGACTTGACGCGGCCGGGCTCTCCTCATAAAGTGGGAAAAGGTGGGGAAAAGTGGAGTTTTGTGGATACTTGAGTTATTTCAGGGTCTTACAAAAATCCCGATCCTCCCACGCTTAGGGGAAGCGTGAAAAATTTTTCCTCTCGCCGCATTCCACGGATGGGAGCGGTTGTATTGCCTCTTCGAAAGAAGAGGCCACTTAAGGTTCAGGATGAGCAGCTTCACCAACGGTCCGTTCCGCGGACGCTTCGAGATCAAACTGGATCCGAAAGGACGGCTTTCGCTTCCGCCGGCTTATAGGCAAATCCTGCCTGGAACTCATCCCGAACTTGTGATTACCAACAGCCGCTACCGTGGACGTTCGTGTCTCGATGTGTATTCCCTTCCGGAATGGGAAAAACTCGAAAATCGTATCGCTAAGCTTTCGTCGTTGCGGCCTGAGGTCCAAGCGTTTAACCGCTTCTACTTATCCGGTGGACAAACGGTTGCGGTGGACGCTCAAAACCGGATTCTGATTCCGCAAAGCTTAAGAAAGTTCGCGGGCCTGGAAGGGCCGGTGGTGTTGATCGGTCTCGGGTCGAAATTCGAAATCTGGTCGGCTGAGACTTGGAACTCGATCTACGAGGAACTCACGGATACTTTTGAAGAGACGATGAGCGCGGTCGCGGCTCTCGAAAGCGGTGAGGGGGAGAAGGACAAATGACCGAGAGAATGAGCGCGGCTCCCCACATTCCCGTTTTCCTTCAGGCCGTCATCGACGTTTTCAAAAACGCGGAAGGTGAGATTCGCTACGCCTTCGACGGAACCTTCGGGCGGGGCGGACACACGCGGGCGATTCTCAAGGAATGGCCGGACGCAAAGGTCGTGGCTTTCGATTGGGACGAAGAGGCCATCCGTTACGGAGAAGAAAACTTCGCAAGCGAAATTGCCAGCGGACGCTTGCGCCTGATTCGCGCGAGCTACGAAGAATTCAAGAAGACCCGTTTGACTGACTCGGACTTCCCGGCGGGGTTCAATTTGATGCTATTGGATCTCGGCGTCAGTTCGTCGCAGCTTGATCAAGCCGAGCGGGGATTCAGTTTTTACCACGAAGGCCCGCTCGACATGCGCATGGATAAGCGTCGTGAACTCACCGCCGCCGACATCGTCAATACGTGGGACGAACAGGATCTGGCGAGACTTTTCATTGAATACGGCGAGGTTCAGCGTCCCTACCGTGTGGTTCGCGCCATCGTGCATGACCGCCGCCACCGCAAGCCGTTCGAGACGACCCATGAACTCGCGTCGATGATCGAACGGGTGGATGGCTGGAGAAAGAAGGGCGCGCATCCGGCAACGAAGTACTTCCTCGCCCTTCGCTTGAAGGTGAACGAGGAGCTATCGACGTTGTCCCGTGCGCTCCCGGACCTCATCGAAGGCCTCTCGGAAGGCGGAGTTTTGGCCGTCATCACTTTCCATTCGCTCGAAGATCGAATCGTCAAAAACATTTTTAGAGACCACCTCCATGTTGGCGAACTGGTGAATAAGAAGGTCATTAAGCCGGATGACGACGAAATCCGTCGTAATCCGCGTGCCCGGAGCGCCAAACTGCGAGCGTTTAAGAAGACGAAGAAAGGAAATCCTCAATGAGCCGACTTGTGAGCCGCGAGCTTGCTCCATTCGTCAGCGTCGTCATTATCGTTGCCTCTCTCTTTACCGTCGCTATCTGCAAGATGGAAGTGCGGCGGATGGGCTATTCGGTTCTGAAACTTTCGCGCGAGGAGCGCAGCCTTCGAGACCTCGAGCGCCAGCAAATGGTTCAATTGGCGAAGATCACCCGGCCCGAACGGCTGCAAGAGTTGGCTCAAGCGCGGTTGACGCTCCGAAAGCCGCATTCGGGCCAAATCATTCAAATGACGGATCACGGGGTCGCATTCAGGCAGTAAGGGGATTCGTCAGTGCGGGCGCGTCTGGTTCTTATTCTCATCGGCTTGACCGTGTTGTGGGGATTGTTGCTCACGCGCGCGGCGTTTCTGCAGTTGATTCCCAACGAGCGCTTGCGGGCGCTTGAAAGACGCCAGTTTGAAACGGTCGTCACGCTCAATCCGCGCCGGGGCGATATCTTGGACCGCAACGGGAATGAACTCGCCGTTTCGATGACGACGTATTCGCTTTTCGCGGATCCCAAGATCATCAAGAATCCCAAAGGGGTCGCAAAGATCCTCGCGCGCGAACTTAAAAAACCGGTGAAATCGATCGAGGAAAAACTGCGGCAACGCCAGAAGCGTTTTGTTTGGATCGAGCGGCAGTTGAAAAAAGAGACGCGCGACGCGATCGCCGAACGTAAGATCCGCGGTCTGGGCTTCATTGAAGAAAGCCAGCGTATCTATCCGAACGAGCGGCTGCTTTCGCACGTTCTCGGTTTCGTCGGCGGCGAAGGCCAAGGGCTTGAAGGCCTGGAGCTCCAATACAACGATCAACTGCAGGCGACTTCGAAGCGCTTGAGCGTGCGTCGGGATGCGCGGGGGCGTCCTTTGATCGTCAATGGGCAGATGTTCAATCAGGTGCCGGACGGAGCCGAGATCACGTTAACGATCGACCGCGAACTGCAGTTCATTGTCGAGCAGGAGTTGGCTGAAGTCGTCCGAGACCAGCAGGCGGACTCCGCAGTCGCGGTGGTCCTCGATGCGCAAACGTCCGAGATTTTGGCGATGGCTTCCGCTCCCGCTTTTGATCCCAACCAGCCGCTCAATTATTCTTCGGAACGTAGGCGCAACCGGGCCGTAACCGACACGTTCGAACCGGGCTCGACTATGAAAACGATTCTCATTGCGGGAGCGCTGTCTCGCGGTTTGATTGAGCCGAACACGAAGTTCGATTGCGAGGGCGGACGAATGAAGATCGGCAGCCGCGTGATTCGCGAATCCGATGCACACCACCGCTTCGGCCAGTTGACGGTGAATGAAATTCTGGCTGTCTCTTCCAACGTTTGCTCCGCAAAAATCGCATTCAAACTCGGTGCGAAAAATCTGTTTGAAACGTTGCAGGCCTTCGGCTTCGGGGAGAAATTGGGTATCGATTTCCCGGGCGAAGCGAAAGGCATCATTCAGCCGCAACCGTGGGATGATAGCCATCTTGCGAGCGTCGCGATCGGGCATGCGATGACGGCGTCACCATTGCAGATCGCGAACGCTTACGCTGCCATCGCTAACGGCGGACTCTTGAAACGGCCGTATCTCGTGAAAGCGATTCGTGACCGCGAAACCGGAGACGTGACAGAGATCGGGCAAAAGGTTCTGCGCCGGGTTCTCACCGATGAACAAGCGGCAAAGATGCGCATCATGCTGACATCGGTCACCTCGGATTTCGGAACCGGTAAGAACGCGCGTGTGCCTGGTTATCCGGTCGCGGGCAAGACAGGAACAGCGCAAAAGGTGAACCCAAACGGGCGCGGCTACTTGCCAGGTGGATACATTTCGAGCTTCGCCGGATTCTTACCGGCGAATGATCCAAAATTCGTGATTTACGTGGCGGTCGATCATCCGAGAAAGGCGTATTACGGATCATCTGTCGCAGCTCCTGTGTTCTCGCGTATCGCGAGGTTCGCCGTTCGACGTGTCGGGCTTCCGCCTGTCCTCATCACTCAAGAACACGTGCTGCCGAAAACGCCGAAAATCAAAGTTGCTGCCCCGTCAGGAAAAGTGTCCTCGGCTGTTGAGGTCGATCCGATTCAAGCGGATGCCGTCGTGCCGGATCTTTCGGGGCTGACTCTCAGGGAAGTCATGAGCCGAGTGACGGGAAGCGATATTCGGATTCGTATTCACGGCCAAGGATTCGTTACGCACACGTCGCCGCCCGCTGGCGCGCGTCTTTCAAAGAACAAGGTCTTAACGGTCCACCTGGAACGTTGAAACGCAGAAATCAGTTCGTCTCATTTTGGTTCGTTTGGACGGGCGTTATATGAAATCTGCGACCTCGTTTGGCTTCCGTAAATAATAGAGAAATCGCTGTGTTTAGCAATACTTAACCCTGTCGGAATTAAAGTTATCCGGAATAACAGCCGAAGATTTAGACAGCGAAGTTCATGTCTGGGCCCCCGCGCGCGGGAGCGCGGACCCAAAAAGGGGCCGAACGTTGGTTGCTGCGAATTTAGAACACAGAGTTCAACAAGGGACACGCGGGCCGCGAATGAGGATTCTCGGCATCGTGATTGGTCTCGTGCTTTCCTTGGTCGTTTGTTCTCAGGCCGACGCAGGCCCAAGCATCACCTATCACGGTCGTATTCTTAAAAGCGACGGGATACCACTCGACGGTCAAACCGAATTTAAGATTCAGATTTGGGCGAAACGAAGTGGTGAGAGCTGCCTTCTTTACGAAGAAACCAGATCCGAGAATGTCTCAAACGGAGTTTTTGCTCTTTCGATTGGCTCGAGCGCCCCAGGAGTTTTGAGTACCGGATTAGATCTTGAAAAGGTCTTCCAGAGTCGTGGCACGTTATACGGCGTCGATTGCAGTTACGAGACAACCCCCGACGACAAGCGGTCATTGGTGGTCTATTTCCGCAATCTTGAAAAGGGACCGGCTTCGTGGGAGGAAATCCCCGAGACGGCCATCAACTACGTGCCGCTTGCAATTGAAGCACAAAGCATTGCCGGCTTTAAGGCGAAGCAGCTTCTGAAAATCGATGCGGATGCAGAAGCGCCGACGTTCACCCAGAGCGAAGCCGATGAGTTGAAGAAGTTGGCTCAAGGTGAATCGACGAAATATTTGTCGAGTTCCGGCGGGTCGGGCGTCGCGATTCCCGGTTTGAGTGGGGCTCCGTCAACGCTTTCTCCTGGCACCATTTGGTTTGATACAGCGGATGGCAAATTGAAGTATTACGATGGTGACGATGTGCAAACACTGGCGGACAGCGGAGGCTCCATAGGTGTGACATCGATCACGGCGGGAACGGGGATTTGGATCGATGGCACACCCGGCGCCACGATTTCTGAAAGCGGGACAATTTCTCTTGCGAATGTGGGTACACCGGGGACTTACGTAAAAGTCACGACCGACGAGAAGGGGCGGGTGATTTCGGGAAGCACGG